>NZ_JBBOXF010000001.1:832500-1132500 GCF_038007465.1 Sporosarcina sp. FSL K6-1508
GTAAGGGTTAATACTGAGTTCTCGATTGGAATAAGATCTTCGTCCTCGATCATTTCAGCCCCGCCCAGCGTAATTTCCGTTCTGCGTTTGTCTTCAAAACGGGTTTTCACTTCGAGTAATTCTTCACGAATAATTTCAAGCAGCTTTGACTCGTCAGCAAGAATTGCACGAAGTTCTGACATTAGGAGCTGCAGTGCTTCGTATTCACTTTCAATTTTGTCCCGCTCAAGTCCTGTCAAACGTTGAAGACGCATATCAAGAATGGCCTGTGCTTGACGATCAGATAGATCGAATTGTTCCATTAACCCGTTTTTTGCTTCATCTGTTGTTTTAGATCCACGGATAAGGGTAATTATTCTATCAATATTATCAAGTGCTATGCGCAGTCCTTCCAAAATATGTGCGCGATCTTCCGCTTTTTTCAGATCATATATAGTACGTCTGCGAATAACAACTTTTTGGTGTTCTAGGTAATGGTATAAAATTTCCTTTAATGCAAGAATTTTCGGTTGACCATCGACGAGTGCAAGCATATTGACACCAAAACTAGATTGAAGTGCCGTCTGTTTATACAAATTATTTAACAGTACATTAGCATTCGCATCACGTCGTACTTCCATGACAATCCGCATTCCCGTACGATCTGATTCATCACGCAAGTCGGTAATCCCATCAATCTTCTTATCACGAACCAGCTCGGCAATTTTTTCAATAAGCCGGGCCTTGTTTACCTGGAATGGCAGCTCATGTACAAGAATTGTTTCCTTGCCGTTCGATTGCTGTTCAATTTCAACTTTGCCTCGGATGATTACTGAACCCCGACCGGTTTCATAAGCCCTTCTGATTCCGCTACGGCCGAGAATAATCCCGCCAGTCGGAAAATCCGGGCCTGGAATAATTTCCATCAGTTCTTCCGTTGTAATAGCGGAATTATCCGCTAACGCAAGAACAGCGTCAATCGTTTCCCCCAGATGATGCGGCGGTATGTTTGTTGCCATACCGACCGCAATTCCGGTCGTTCCGTTAACGAGCAGATTCGGATATCTACTTGGAAGTACAACCGGTTCTCTTTCCTGTTCATCGTAGTTATTCTGATAATCAACAGTATCTTTGTTAATGTCTCGAAGAAGTTCCATCGCAATACGCGACATACGCGATTCTGTATACCGCATCGCAGCCGCGCCGTCGCCGTCAACAGAACCAAAGTTCCCATGACCATCGACAAGCATGTAACGGTAGTTGAAATCCTGCGCCATTCGTACCATCGTGTCGTATACAGCGCTATCACCGTGTGGGTGATACTTACCAATAACGTCTCCAACAATACGTGCGGATTTCTTATGCGGTTTATCGGCGGTATTTCCGAGATCCTGCATTGCATACAGAATACGGCGGTGAACCGGCTTTAAACCGTCCCTTACATCGGGGAGCGCACGTGAAACGATGACACTCATTGCATAATCGAGAAATGAGTCCTTCATTTCTGTACTAATGTTAATCCCCTTGACACCACGTTGAGGCATATCTGCCATGTTGTTAGACTCCTTTCAACTCAAAAACCCTTTAAAAAATAGTTCAATTAGCTGGTTCTATTTGTCTTTCGATTCAACTAACTAATCAGGTATCTATGTTTTGCACATACATTGCATTTTCTTCGATGAATTTACGACGCGGTTCGACTTCATCTCCCATTAGCTGTTGGAAAGTTGAATCCGCATCAAATGCATCTTCTAGATGAACTTGGAGCAATGTGCGTTGATCGGGATCCATTGTTGTATCCCATAATTGCGTGGCATCCATTTCTCCAAGTCCTTTGTAGCGAGTGATAACCGGTTTTGGTACTGGTGAGATACGGCCAATAATTTCTTGGAGTTCTTCCTCAGTATAGCAATACTCCTCACTCTTCCCTTGTTTCACGCGGTAAAGCGGAGGCTGGGCAATATAGACATACCCTGCTTCGATGAGCGGCCGCATGAATCGGAAGAAGAAGGTCAAAAGAAGCGTACGAATATGGGCACCGTCGACATCCGCATCGGTCATAATGACAAGTTTATGATAGCGTGCTTTTGAAAGATCGAATTCTTCGCCGATGCCTGTACCGAGCGCCGTAATCATTGCACGGATTTCCAAGTTGCCTAAAATACGGTCAAGACGAGCTTTTTCGACGTTCAAAATCTTACCTCGAAGCGGAAGAATCGCCTGGAAGTGACGGTCACGTCCCATTTTAGCTGAACCGCCCGCCGAGTCACCTTCAACAATATACAGTTCACTTATAGCAGGATCACGTGAAGAGCAGTCTGCCAATTTCCCTGGAAGACTCGACACTTCAAGTGCCGATTTCCGGCGCGTAAACTCACGTGCATTTTTTGCAGCAAGACGTGCGCGTGCCGCCATAAGGCTCTTGTCGATGATTTGACGCGATGTTGTTGGGTTTTCAAGCAGGAATCGTTGGAAACCTTCTGAGAAAAGTGAGTTGGTGATTGTACTTACCTCGGAGTTACCGAGTTTCGTTTTTGTCTGACCCTCAAACTGGGGATCCGGGTGTTTTATCGAAATGATGGCCGTCAGTCCTTCACGTACGTCATCACCAGATAAATTCGGGTCAGCCTCTTTCAGCACGCCATTTTTCCGGGAATAATCGTTAATGACACGCGTCAGTGCTGTCTTAAAACCTGATTCGTGGGTACCGCCTTCGTAGGTATTGATATTATTGGCGAATGAAAACAGATTTTCTGCATAGCCGCTATTGTATTGCATTGCGATTTCAATTGAAATTCCGTCTTTTTCACCTTCAATGTAAATTGGTTCATCATGGATAGGTTCTTTATTTTTATTCAAGTGCTCGACATACGACTTGATGCCGCCCTCGTAGTAATAAATGTCACTTCGTGCTTCTTCATCGCGCTCGTCACTAATCGTAATCCGTAAACCACGGTTGAGGTAAGCAAGTTCACGAAGCCGGTTCGCTAAAATTTCATACTCATAAGTCGTTGTTTCTGTAAAAATTTCCGGGTCTGCCTTGAAGCGGATTCTTGTACCAGTTTCCTCGGTTTTACCGATGACACTCAGCTCTTTTGACACGGCTCCGCGTTCAAACTCGATGTAGTGAACTTCTCCGTCACGTCTGACAAATACTTCTGTCGTCTCTGACAACGCATTCACAACTGATGCACCGACTCCGTGTAAACCGCCGGAAACTTTATAACCGCCGCCGCCGAATTTACCACCGGCGTGAAGTACCGTCATAATGACTTCAACTGCTGGTCTTCCAGTCGATTCCTGTGTACCTACTGGAATTCCCCGACCATTATCGTCGACACGGATCCAATCATCCTTTTCAATTGTCACTTCGATATGGTCACAGTAACCTGCAAGTGCTTCGTCAATACTATTATCGACAATTTCCCATACAAGATGATGAAGTCCTCTAGAACTTGTTGTCCCGATATACATACCTGGACGTTTGCGGACAGCTTCCAGTCCTTCTAAGACCTGGATTTGATTCTCATCATATGCCATCTGCATATCTTTCTCTTCCATTGCCAAACTGTTCACCTTCCCTTTCCGAACGTCTAACACCACTATTGCCTGGCCTTGTAAAACTAAATGACTTTAATCGTCAAGTTTCTTTCTTCGTAACTTCACCTGCTGCAACTTCAAATATGTCTGCCTGACGAATGGTTTCATGGTCAATCCCTGCTATGTTCGTCGTCGTGACGATTGTCTGCACTTCTCCTTGAATCGTGTTCAGGAGATGAGATTGCCGGTAATCGTCAAGTTCAGATAAGACATCATCTAAAAGGAGGACAGGTGCTTCTCCAACTTCTTGCTTTACAAGTTCTATTTCCGCAAGTTTAAGGGACAGCGCCGTTGTTCGCTGCTGTCCCTGCGATCCATACGTTTGGATATCGTAACCGTTGACGTAAAAGTGGAGGTCATCCCTATGCGGTCCAATCAACGTCATGCCACGTTCTAACTCACGTCGTCTCACTTCAAGTAAGCGTTGACCCAGTATCGACTCCATCTGTTCTGCAGTCTGTCCGGAATCGAGCTCTTTTAATGTCCCATATGAAACTTGAAGGGTTTCGAGTCCGCGGGAAATACCTTTATGGATTGGATCCGCCCACTTTTGTAAAAGTTCCATGAAATAAAATCGTTTGCGAATAATTTGGACAGCTACTTGAATATACTGCTCTGTATAAATATCAAACATGACATCGTTGAAATCCAATTTCCCACGATTGTCTTTTAAAATAGCATTGCGTTGTTTAAGTACTTTTTGAAATGTTAAAAGGTCATGTAAATAGACAGGTGAAATTTGGCCGATTTCCATATCCAGAAAACGCCTTCTCACCTGGGGGCTACCTTTTACGAGATTCAAATCTTCAGGAGCAAACATGACGACATTCAATTGACCGACGTACAGGCTAAGACGTTTCTGTTCTAGATGATTGACACGTGCTTTCTTGCCTTTTTTTGAAATGATCAGTTCTAATGGCAGTCGTCCATATTTACGTTGTATGTCCCCTTCTATTTTACCATAATCTTGGTCCCAGCGTATCAATTCACGATCAATTGAAGTTCTATGCGATTTTGCCATGGAAAGTACATAGATGGCTTCCATGATGTTTGTTTTACCCTGAGCATTTTCACCAATCAACACATTAATTTGCGGGGAAAATGAAAGGTCGAGTGATTCATAGTTCCGGTAATCGGTTAACGCAAGCCGTTCAATATACATCCGTTTGACCGTCTGGTAGTCCAATTACTTTGTATGTGCCGATATCTTGAATTTTGATAATATCACCATCGCGAAGTTTTTTACCTCGTCGTTGTTCCTCCTCGCCATTAACATAGACGATGTGTTCATCAAGGAACCATTTAGCCATACCGCCTGAACTAATTACATTTGCCATTTTCAATAGTTGTCCAAGAGTTATGAACTCTGTATCAATCGTTAGATTTTCCATATGGTCTCAACCTTTCGCAAGTTAGTCTGTCTTTCTATTTTAGCTGACTTTCAGCAGTAAGTAAAAAGGATAGTCAAATAAGTGACTATCCTTCGAAATTCAGTATGTCCGTACAGGGAGAATAAGTTGCAATATCGAGTCATCATCGACTGATTTTAGGATGAACGGCCGCATTGCTCCTGTAAATTGAATCGTTATGTCCTGTCCATCAATTGCCTTCAATGCGTCCATCATATATTTGGCACTGAAAGAGATATTCAAACCCTCACCTGTCACGCCAATTGCTTCTACCAATTCTTCTACTTTACCTACTTCTGGTGAATTCGAAGAGATTTCAATGACATTTCCTTCATCTGCCGAGAAACGAACAATGTTATTTCGTTCTTCACGTGCCAGAAGTGAAGCTCTATCAATTGCTTGAAGAAGAAGGCGCCCATTTACGGTAACCGACGTTTTATATTCAAGCGGAATAAGACGGGAAGTATCTGGGTAATTGCCCTCCAGTAAACGTGAATAGAATAAAACGCCACGCGTTTTGAATAATACTTGTTGATCCGCAATAACAATATCCACAAGTTCCCCGCTATCAGGCAGGATTTTGTTCAATTCCTGAAGACTTTTACCAGGAATGACTACACTGAATGGAACCTCTGGCATTTCTTCCGGTACAGTCAGCCTTCTTGCCAATCTGTGGCTATCTGTAGCTACACAGGCAAGTCCTCCATCTTTTGCTTCCCACTTAACACCTGTCAGTATCGGCCTTGTTTCCTGTTGAGATACTGCAAAGACGGTTTCTCGGATGATAGACTTCATCAAATCTGCGGGTAATGAAAATAGATATTCATCTTTTACATCTGGTAAGACGGGATAATCCTCAGGGTCTAATCCAATCAAATGGAACTCTGACTTTCCTGATTGAATGTGTGTTTGGAGTCCGTTTGCAACTTCAATTGTTACGTCATTAGTCGGCAGTTTTCGAACAATTTCGCTAAAAACCTTCGCTTGCAGTACGATACTGCCTTTCTCCGTGACATGAATAATCTGTTCACCATTATCTTCAGCTGGTATAAATGTGCAGATTGTTATATCGGAATCACTTCCTGTTAACGTCATTCCTTTTTCATCCACTTCGATCTTGATTCCAGTCAAAATTGGAATTGCAACTTTTTGACTGATCGCTTTCATTACATCGCTTAATCCATCAAGCAGCTTGTCTCTCATAATTTCAAATTTCATTCTGTACCCTCACTTATATATATATTATTAATGATTAATAAATTAGTAGTAATAGTAGTAGGGGCTGTGGATATGTGGGTAAGTCTATTTTCACTCGACCAGTTAACGTTTTCCACATGTGCATAACCTGTTTGCAGGTGTGCACCCCTTATTATATGTTATACACAGGTCACCCCCTGCCAAGGACATTACGAATATCTTGGATATCTTGCTGAAGGGCTTGTTCATCTTTTAACAGCGTTCTGATTTTCTCATGCGCATGAATAACGGTCGAATGATCTCGACCGCCGAATTCAGATCCGATTTTAGGTAATGAGAAGTCTGTGAGCTCTCTGGATAGAAACATGGCAATTTGTCGAGGAAAAGCAATTGCTCTTGTTCTTTTCTTCGCAGTGAAATCTTCAAGACGTATGTCAAAGTGCTCTCCTACAGCTTTTTGAATGTCGAGAATTGTAACGGTGCGCGGCCGTGAATTCGGAATGATATCTTTCAATGCTTCCGCGGCAAGATCTGTATTGATATCCGAATTGACGAGTGATGAATAAGCAACAACCCGTATAAGGGCGCCTTCTAGTTCACGTATATTTGAATCAATCTGATTGGCAATATACAACATAACCTCATTTGGAATATCAAAAAGTCCGTCGGCTTTTGCCTTTTTACGCAAGATTGCAATTCTTGTTTCTAGGTCGGGAGGTGCTATGTCAGTAATAAGACCCCATTCAAAGCGGGATCTCAGCCTGTCTTCAAGGGTTGGAATCTCTTTTGGAGGCCGGTCACTCGAAATGACAATTTGTTTTGATTCCTCGTGAAGTGTATTAAACGTATGGAAAAATTCTTCTTGCGTTTGTTCTTTTCCCGCAAGGAATTGAATATCATCTATTAGGAGCACGTCCACATTCCGATATCGATTACGGAACTCGACGGCTTTATTATCTCGGATTGAGTTGATGAATTCATTTGTAAATTTTTCAGACGACAGATACATAACTTTTGCCGACGGGTTCTGTTCGAGCACATAATGTCCGATCGCGTGCATTAAATGTGTCTTTCCCAGACCCACGCCTCCATAGATAAACAGCGGATTATAGGCTTTTGCAGGCGCTTCGGCTACGGCAAGCGATGCTGCATGGGCAAAACGGTTACCAGATCCAATGACGAATGTATCAAAAGTATATTTTAAATTGAGCATGCCTGGAGCCGATGTCAATGGTACTTTTTCTACCGTTTTAACAGTCGGTTTTGGTAGCATGAAATCATTTTCTTCCATGTTTTTAGGAACAACAAACTGAATGATCCGGTCTTCTCCTGTCAGTTCAGAAAGGATTCCAGTAATGAGATGTATATAGTGATTTTCTAGCCAATCTTTCGCAAACGAATTCGGTGCGGCGATTGTAACCGTCTCTTCGCCATAGGACATCAATTTTGTCGCCTTTAGCCAAGTTTCAAAACTAGGTCTTGAAATCTTCTGCTCAACTTTCGACAAAACTTCGATCCATAATTCTTCTAAATGTTCCAAACGTGTGCCTCCTTTACGATGAAAATAAAAAACCCGAAGATATGTATTATACACACTTTCTCTCCGTGTGGATAACAATTATTCAAAAGTGTTGAAAAAATTATCCACATTGTATTAACAACTGTGGATAAAAATATTGCTATAAAATTATGTGCACAACAAATTCATCTCATTGTAACAGGGAATGTCATGAATTACAAGGACTCCGGAACCTTATCCACAATGCCGGCAGATGTGGATGAAACCTTTATCCACAGGCATTAGTATGTGAAAAAGATGTCGATAAGCGATGTGTATAAAAAAATACTCTAAACGGATGTCCACATTGGTGTTCGAAAAAAAACGGGGAAACCGTGGATAACTTCTGAATGATGGAATCAACGAATTCAAATAAGCTGAATGACCGTTGGATTAAAAAAGGTTGACTTTTACTATGAAAGACCGATATACTATTCAAGACTGTCACAGCAATAAAAGGACAATCAATGCAGGAGGTGTCTTAAAAGATGAAACGTACTTACCAACCAAATAAACGTAAACGCAGTAAAGTTCACGGCTTCCGTGAGAGAATGAGCACGAAAAGCGGACGCAGAATTCTTGCAGCTCGTCGTCGCAAAGGAAGAAAAGTGCTATCAGCATAAGGCCACTGACATTTCAGTGGTCTTTTTTCTTGTTTATAATGAAGAAGTATAATCATAGATGACGGAGCAGGTGTATGATATGAACAAACGTCAACGGATAAAGAAAAATGAGGAATTCCAAGAAGTATTCAAAAAAGGGAAGTCGTTTGCAAATCGGCAATTTGTTGTGTATTCCTATAGGAAGGAAGACCAACCGGAATTTAGGATTGGCTTGTCTGTCAGCAAAAAGGTAGGCAATGCTGTAGTGCGAAATAGGATTAAACGGTATTTGCGACAATCCTTCCTGGAAATGAAAGATGAAGTGCGCAGCGATATGGATTATGTCATCATCGCCAGGCATCAGGCAGCGACACTTGATTTTCATGAAACAAAGAAAAGTTTGCAGCATGTACTGCGCATTTCTCGTCTCTTAAAGAAGAGGTAGAAGGATACAAATGAACATGATAAACTGGGATCATTGGCCAATAGGCCTTCTAATTGAATAAGAGAAGATTTGGGGGAACTGATTTGAAAAAAAAGTTAGCGTTAATCCTCATACTGACAGCATTGTCGGTATTTCTTGCGGGATGTTCGGAGTTCCAACAACCAATTTACGAGGACAGTGAAGGATTTTGGAACAAATTTGTTGTCTGGCCGTTAGTATCACTTATAACGACATTCAAAGATATACTGGGGACATATGGGTACGGAATTGTTGCAGTTACAATTATCATTCGACTTGTCTTGCTTCCATTAATGATCAAGCAGACGCAAAGTTCAAAACGTATGCAAGAAATCCAGCCTGAATTGAAGGCACTCAAAGAGAAATACAAATCAAAAGATGCGGTAACACAACAAAAGTATCGTGAAGAAATGCAGAAAATCATGTCGGAGCGGAAAATCAACCCGGCGGCAGGCTGTTTACCGGTTATAATCCAAATGCCTATTCTTTTTGGCTTTTACCATGCTATTAGCCGAATGAATGTTACTTACGATATCGGAAATTTCCTTTGGTTCGAGCTGGCTGCACCGAGTATTACTCTAGCCATTTTAGCAGGAGCTATGCAGTTCATCGTTTTACGTACGGGTCCAGCAATGGACAACCCGCAGATGAAAGTAATGATGTATATCATGCCGTTCATGATTATGATCTTCGGTTCATTCCTGCCGGCAGCACTTTCACTGTACTGGGTAATCGGTAATATCATTTCAATTATCCAAAATATCTTCATTTACAAACCATTTAAGAAAAAAGAAGTGGAACTTGTAAAAGTGGGAGGAAAACGGAAATGACAAGGATGACGCGAAGGGGAACCACGGTTGAATTGGCAATTTCGTCAGCACTAGCAACACTTGGTGTTACGCGTGACGAAGTCGAAGTCGAAGTGATCAATCAAGGGAGAAAAGGATTTCTAGGTTTCGGTGCACAAGAAGCTGAAGTAGCCGTAACCATCATAAACTTTGAAGAACCTTCCGTCCCTGAAAAGGTATCGGTGTCTGAAGAAGTAGAACCAGTACTGAAAAATCTGCCAGTTGAGGTAGAACCAGTTTCTGAATCTGCATTGGAAAAAGAAGAAGTCCGGATCGAAGGATTGTCTGATGAAACGGCAATTGAAGAAACGGAACACTATTTAAAAATGGTTGCATCTGGAATGGGCATCGATGATCTTCAAATTAGCCATGAAGTTGGCGGTAAATACGTAACTTTCCAAATGGAAAGTGCGAAAGCTGCATTGTTGATCGGGAAACGCGGACAAACACTAAATGCACTTCAACAGTTATCACAACTTGTAACGAACAAGTCTGCCAGTCAATTCAAAGTGGTTCGGATAGATGTCGGTGATTACCGGGAACGACGTGAACAATCATTGGAACAACTAGCTGAACGGATGGCTGACAAAGCAGTGCGTACTGGTCGAAAAGTACAGCTTGAACCGATGGCTTCCTATGAAAGGAAAGTCATTCATAATGCTTTATCAAGACGATTGGATATTGAAACGTATTCAGAAGGATCTGATCCTTACAGGTATCTGGTTATCGAATCAGTTAAATGAAGTAAGAAAAGTGTAAGGCGGCTAGAGTCGAGACACTGTTCAAAGTTGAAAAACGTATACTTTCTTATCTTTTAATAAAGGTCCTGCAAAGACGAATCCTGTCTCTGCGGGACCTTTTTAGCATTAACTGTAAGGATAACTTAACTTATCCACATTTTCCGAAATGGGACACTAGGAGGATGGGCAAATTTGTGATAATATATTATGTTAGATAGTCGTGTCTGAAATAGGTTATCCACATGTGAGTAACCAAGTTGGGAAGGTGAAAAACGTGCATTTTGATACAATAGCCGCCATCTCTACTCCAATGGGGGAAGGTGCAATTGCAATTGTCAGGTTAAGCGGGGACGAAGCTGTCCAAATAGCGGATCGTATTTTCCGTTCACCGTCTGGCAAGAGGCTGAAAGAAGAACAATCACATACAATCCATTATGGACATTTAATAGATCCGACCACTGCTGAAACTGTCGAGGAAGTGATGGTTTCTCTCATGAAAGCGCCAAAAACATTTACACGTGAAGATGTCATAGAAATTAATTGTCACGGCGGAATTGTTGCGGTCACCCGTGTTCTGCAACTTGTGCTGAAACAAGGAGCGCGTCTTGCGGAACCGGGTGAATTCTCAAAACGTGCATTTCTTAATGGGCGTATCGATTTGTCTCAAGCTGAAGCGGTCATGGACCTTATCCGTGCAAAAACGGACCGTGCCATGGATGTTGCGTTGAATCAGATGGAGGGTAAACTTTCACAGTTGATTGGGACATTAAGACAGGCGCTTATTGAAACGTTGGCGCAGGTTGAAGTAAATATCGATTATCCGGAATACGATGATGTTGAAGAAATGACAATCCCGCTTATGATTGAAAAAAGCACATGGGTGATGAATGAAATTGATAAGCTGTTGAAAACGTCATCTCAAGGGAAAATTCTGCGAGAAGGCCTGTCCACAGTTATTATTGGAAGGCCAAACGTAGGGAAGTCTTCTTTGCTCAATAGCATCATTCAAGAAAATAAAGCAATCGTAACTGACATTGCGGGGACGACGCGTGATATTATTGAAGAGTACGTCAATGTACGAGGGGTTCCACTTCGTCTTATCGATACAGCAGGAATCCGGGAAACAGAAGATATCGTAGAACGGATTGGAGTCGAAAGATCAAGGAAAGTATTGAAGGAAGCGGATCTGATTCTGCTCGTCCTCAATAGTTCCGAGGAGCTGTCGATCGAAGATGAACGGCTCTTCGAAGTGGTGTCGGGAATGGATACGATTTTTGTAATCAATAAAACCGATCTGCCACAAAAAATTGACATGCAGAAAGTGATGGAACATGCCGGTACTGGCAAAGTTGTTACGACCTCTCTATTGAAAGACGAAGGGGTAGACGAGCTGGAAGAAGCAATCGCCGGACTCTTTTTTGAAGGAAATCTTGAATCAGGCGATTTCACATATGTTTCAAATGCACGACATATCGCACTATTACACAATGCGCGCGCAACAATCGAAGATGCACTGGCAGCTGCAGAAGCAGGCGTTCCAGTTGATATGATACAGATTGACGTTACACGGACATGGGAAATCCTCGGTGAAATTATTGGGGATACCGTCCAAGATGGTCTAATTAATGAGCTGTTTTCTCAATTCTGCCTCGGAAAATAAAATAAGATGAGTGTTCAAAAAGAACAAATGGCAAGCAATGGAGAGCTACCTGCCTATAGCAGGATTCCGATACTACTTACCAATGAACTTTTTGAATTACTTTAATAGAAGGAAGGAAAAGAACATGCCCAAATTTGAAGCAGGCACGTTCGATGTTATTGTTATTGGAGCCGGCCATGCGGGAGTTGAGGCGGCACTTTCCGCTGCCAAAATGGGTGCAACGACGCTCGTACTTACAATGAACCTCGATATGATCGCCTTTATGCCATGTAATCCGTCACTCGGCGGTCCCGCTAAAGGGATTGTCGTACGTGAAATTGATGCACTGGGCGGTGCAATGGGGAAAGTAATCGACAAAACTCACATTCAAATGCGGATGTTGAATACAGGGAAAGGACCTGCCGTACGAGCACTTCGTGCGCAAGCTGATAAAGTCCTTTACCAGCAGGAAATGAAACGTCTTCTTGAAGAACAGGACAATCTTACACTTCATCAAGGAGTGGTAGAAGAACTGATCGTAGAGGATAATGAAGTAAAAGGGTTAATTACACAAGTAGGAGCTGTATATCGTGCGAAAACAGTTATCATCACCACAGGTACTTTCCTGCGCGGTGAAGTTATTATCGGCGATCTGAAATACTCAAGTGGACCGAATAACCAAATGCCATCCATTAAGCTAGCGGATAATATTCGGGAACTTGGCTTTGACATGGTGAGATTCAAAACGGGAACTCCACCGCGTGTGAATAGCAGAACGATTGATTATAGCAAAACTGAAATCCAACCGGGAGATGATACGCCGTGGGCATTCAGTTATGAAACAACTGAATTTATCATGGATCAATTACCGTGTTGGTTAACATACACTTCTCCAAGAACACATGAAATTATAAACGAAAACCTTCACTTATCACCAATGTATTCAGGGATGATAAAAGGAAAAGGACCACGCTATTGCCCATCAATTGAAGATAAAATCGTACGCTTTGCTGATAAATCACGTCACCAAATTTTCCTTGAACCTGAAGGCCGCAACACGAAAGAAGTATATGTCCAAGGATTATCGACAAGCTTGCCGGAACACGTCCAAAAGCAACTGATCGCAAGTGTTCCAGGACTTGAAAATGCTGAAATGATGCGTGCAGGTTATGCAATTGAGTATGATGCAATCGTACCTACTCAACTATGGCCGACACTAGAAACGAAAAAAATTCGCAATCTATATACGGCCGGTCAGCTTAACGGTACATCTGGCTATGAAGAAGCAGCAGGCCAAGGAATAATGGCAGGTATAAATGCAGCAGCCCGTGCTCTTGGAAAGGAAGAACGTGTCCTCGGGCGCGCCGATGCATATATTGGCGTTCTTATAGATGACTTGGTTACAAAAGGGACAAGCGAGCCCTACAGACTTCTGACATCGCGTGCTGAATATCGACTTTTGTTACGTCATGACAATGCGGATATGCGCCTGACGGAAATTGGATATGAACTCGGGATGATCAGTGAAGAGCGACACGAAGCCTATCTCGTTAAAAAACAGCAAATTGAGGAAGAGATTGTCAGGTTGCGAAAAGTGACGATTAAACCTACTAGTAATGTTCAAGAAGTTATACGTGAAACGGGCGGTTCGGAACTTAGAGAACCGATGAAAGCAGCGGATCTTCTAAAACGACCTGAAATAAAGTATAGCCAGATAGAAAGAATAGTTCCACCAGAGGAAAAGAGATCCGCCGAAGTGGAAGAGCAAGTTGAAATCTTCATTAAGTATGAAGGCTATATTGAAAAGTCCATGCAACAAGTAGATAAAATGAAAAAATTGGAAAACAAAAAAATACCCGACAATATTGACTATAATGCAATATCTGGTATTGCGACGGAAGCGAAAAGTGTGCTGAGTGAAGTAAGACCTTTATCCATTGCGCAAGCGTCTCGCATATCTGGTGTTAATCCTGCCGACATATCTATCCTTCTTGTCTATATTGAACAAGGAAGAATCGCCAAGATTCCAGGTTAAATTAGCTAACACGAACTTGGATATTGTTGTGATAAAATCGCTTACGCTTTTCTTGGTGTCTAGAATACAGGCGTCAGTCCCTCGGGATCACAAGTCATTTTGCTGTGATGGCTGGAGAACGCCTTCTCGCAAACTGTCTTGTGCCTGTCGGAACTAAACGACGCCTTACGCTTTTCTTGGTATCTAGACTACAGGCGTCAGTCCCTCGGGGTCACAAGTCATTTTGCTTTGATGGCTGGAGAAAGCCTTCTCGCAAACTGTCTTATGCCTGTCGGGACTAAACGACGCCTTACGCTTTTCTTGGTGTCTAGACTACAGGCGTCAGTCCCTCGGGGTCACAAGTCATTTTGCTGCGATAGGCTGGAGAACGCCTTCTCGCAAACTGTCTTGTGCCTGTCGGGACTAAACGACGCCTTACGCTTTTCTTAAGGGGGAATATTGATGAATGTAGAGCAATTTATACAGGCATTGAAAGAACAAGGTATTGAACTGAATGAAATACAAATTGCACAGTTTAGCCAGTATTTTAAACTTCTGGTAGAATGGAATGAAAAGATGAATTTGACGGCGATTACGGATGCGCCATCAGTTTACTTAAAACATTTCTATGACTCAATTTCTGCTGCTTTTTACATTAATTTGAATGATAGAAAAACAATTTGTGATGTAGGGGCAGGAGCAGGATTTCCAAGTATCCCTTTGAAAATTTGTTTTCCGAACCTAGAAGTAACAATTGTCGATTCATTAAATAAAAGGATCGGTTTTCTTAAAAATCTAGCTGAAGAACTTCAACTAGAAAATGTTCACTTCGTTCATGCAAGGGCAGAAGACTTTGGACAAGACATAAAGTATCGTGAAAATTTTGATATTGTTACCGCACGCGCAGTTGCACGTCTTTCTGTTTTAGCGGAGTTATGCATACCCCTCGTTAAAAAAGATGGAATCTTCATTGCGATGAAAGGCGCAGCGGCGGATGATGAACTCGCAGATGCAAAAAAAGCACTTTCCGTTCTCGGAGCTACCATCAAAGAACAACATTCATTCACTTTGCCCGTTGAAAACAGTGAACGGAATATCTTTGTTTTCGATAAAGAGAAAATCACTCCTAAAAAGTATCCTCGTAAACCGGGTGTTCCAAGTAAGTCGCCGATTCAGTAAACTGTTTCACGTGGAACAATAAGTTAAGAGGATATACTATCGCTATGCCGAATTAGTTGAATTAGGGAGCAGTATTGAAAAGGTGGTGCCGGGAATGAAAAGTCCGTTTTCACGATTTTTTGGAAGTGGGGATAAGGAATTAGATCCACTAGTAAGAGAAGAGGTTGTTCATCACGAAATAATTGAACAGGTGAATATAGAGTTAGTAAAACCGAATAAGTACCAACCCCGTACAATCTTTTCAGAGGAGAAGATTGAAGAACTTGCTAGAACAATCCATACACATGGTGTCATACAACCCATTGTCATTCGGAAAATAGATGACGAGAAATATGAAATCATCGCGGGAGAACGTAGATATCGAGCAATGAAAAAGCTGGGATGGTCCGAAGTTCCGGCAATTATCCGAAACCTCGATGACAAAGAAACTGCATCCATTGCACTGATTGAAAACTTACAACGTGAAGAATTGACCGCAATTGAAGAGGCATATGCCTATGAAAAGCTTCTTGAACTTCATTCATTAACACAGGAAGCGCTTGCCCAAAGACTCGGAAAAGGTCAGTCAACCGTTGCCAATAAATTACGTTTATTAAAATTGCCAGATGACATCAAAAATGGAATCTTAAAAAAAGAAATTTCAGAGCGACATGCAAGAGCGCTTATTCCTATTAAAGATAGCGAGTTACAGTCGCAATTGTACAAGGAAGTTATTGAACAACAGTTGAATGTTAAACAACTTGAAGCAAGAATTACTCAAGTTTTACATCCGCCAGAAAATGTAAAAGATAAAAAGACGGCTCCTCGGCGAAAATCAGTCAGTAAGGATGTCCGAATTGCACTCAATACTATTAGGCAATCACTAGTTTTAGTGACTAAAAGTGGAATCGATATAAAAACAGAAGAAGAAGATTCAGAGGAATTTTATACGATCACTGTTAAAATTCCAAAAAAGAAATAATAAAAGACTCTTGCTCGACTTAGGCAAGAGTCTTTTTACTACATATTTCTCTACAAAAAATGATTTTATTGATAAACTAGAAGAAGTTACAAATTTGAGAGAATATAAAGATATAATAGTGCAGGAAAGCAGGTGCAGATGTGGGCAGAATTATAGCAATTGCCAATCAAAAAGGAGGCGTCGGAAAAACGACAACATCCGTAAATCTAAGTGCTTGCCTTGCTCATATAGGCAAAAAGGTCCTATTGATTGACACCGATCCACAAGGGAATGCGACAAGCGGGGTAGGTGTTAACAAGGGGGATGTTCAACAATGCATTTATGATATATTAATAGATGATGTCAACATCAAAGACGTTATTTGCTCGACGAAGGTAGAAAACCTTGATATCGTACCGGCAACAATTTCATTGGCGGGAGCGGAAATTGAACTAGTTTCTACAATCTCAAGAGAAGTTCGGATGAAACATGCCATTCAAGAAGCGAAAGATATGTATGATTACATTATTATAGAT
Organism: Sporosarcina sp. FSL K6-1508; assembly: GCF_038007465.1. Taxonomy (NCBI): domain Bacteria; kingdom Bacillati; phylum Bacillota; class Bacilli; order Caryophanales; family Caryophanaceae; genus Sporosarcina; species Sporosarcina sp. FSL K6-1508. The sequence goes on from NZ_JBBOXF010000001.1 coordinate 849,205, forward strand.
TGCCCGCCATCACTTGGATTACTGACAATAAATGCATTAACTGCCGCAGATTCAATTATCATCCCTGTTCAGTGTGAATATTATGCGCTTGAAGGATTAAGCCAACTATTAAGTACAATTAGGCTTGTTCAAAAACACTTAAATGAAAATTTAATGATCGATGGTGTCTTGCTTACAATGTTTGATGCAAGGACGAATCTGGGGATTCAGGTCATAGATGAAGTTAAAAAGTACTTTCAGGATAAAGTTTATAAAACAATTATTCCGCGAAATGTACGATTGAGTGAGGCACCAAGTCATGGTGAACCGATTATAGTCTATGATTCACGATCACGAGGAGCAGAAGTATATTTAGACTTGGCAAAGGAAGTGGTACGCAATGGCTAAGGGCCTTGGAAAAGGATTGAATGCTTTATTTCCTGGAGAGTCACTGGCGAAAGTAGAATCTGTCGAACATATTCATGTGAAAAGTATTAAGGTTAATCCATACCAACCAAGAAAAGTATTCGATAAAAATGCTATTCAAGAATTAAGTGCTTCCATTAAAGAACATGGTATCCTGCAGCCAATTATTCTTCGAAAAGTTGGAACTGCATACGAAATCGTGGTTGGTGAAAGACGATTCCGGGCGGCACAAATGGCGGTTCTTACTGAAGTTCCAGCAGTTGTACGTATCTTGACGGACGAAGAAACAATGGAGTTTGCAATCCTTGAAAACTTGCAGCGTGAAGATTTAACTCCGATCGAAGAGGCAGAAGCTTATCATAACCTTATGGAAACGCTAGGTCTTACACAAGAACAGTTAGCATTTAGACTTGGTAAAAGCCGGCCTCATATTGCAAACCATGTCCGTTTACTTTCCTTGCCTGAAAAAATAAGAAATTACATTACAGCAGGCAAACTGTCAATGGGACATGGTCGGACATTACTTGGTCTCCGTAAGAAAGAACAAATTGCCCTCGTTGCAGAACGGACACTTAAAGAGGGACTTAATGTCCGACAACTTGAGAAGCTGGTCCAAAGGATGAATGAAGATGTTCCACGTGAAACTAAACCGGAGAAAAGTAAGGATCTATTTCTAGCTGAGCGAGAATCAAATTTGCGTGATTACTTTGGTACGAATGTGTCAATCAAGAAAACAAAAAATAAAGGGAAAATAGAAATCGAATTTTTCTCTGAAGATGATCTGGAGCGTATACTTGAATTATTAAACGAATAAGCATGCACCTATTTTGCAGAATGTGCAAAATAGGTTTTATTTTTAATGGGCGGAAGTGAGGAAATGATTTTATTCGGCACAATTATAAATGCTCTTTTAATAGTTGTTGGTGCATTCGTAGGTCGATTTCTACACAATATACCGGAGCGGATGAAAGAAACCGTCATGTATGGGATTGGACTTGCAGTTGCCGTTATTGGGATACAAATGACATTTGAAAGTACACAAGTCCTGATTGTCATTATTAGTATCGTGGTTGGAGCGGTAATTGGTGAGTGGATGGATCTTGATAAGAAAGTGAATGATCTAGGACACTGGATGGAGAGTAAGATACCGGCAAATGATAAAGGCCCGGGCATCTCACAAGGGTTTGTTACAGCTACATTAATTTTTGTTATTGGTTCAATGGCAATCATTGGAGCTATTGATAGCGGGCTGAGAAATGATCATGATGTCCTTGTGACGAAAGGGATTATTGATGGTTTTACTGCTATCATTTTAAGCTCAACACTAGGCATAGGGGTTGCATTTGCGGCAATTCCAGTGATTCTTTATCAAGGATTAATTACGTTATTTTCTACCCAAATTAGTCGCTTTGTTCCAGATGATTTACTGGATTTCTTCATCTCTGAAATGACGGCGACAGGCGGTTTGATGATTTTGGCAATCGGTCTGAATTTAATTGGTTTGACTAAAGTGAGAGTTGCTAATCTGATTCCAGGTATTTTTGTTGTCGGAGTTGCTGTTACTATCGTTCATTTCTTTTGACTTCTGACGTCCATGGGCCAGCTGTAGTGCCCTAGCGATGGTGCGGCTCATCTCATATGGAAGGTAGAGACGGGTACTTTGCAAAACAGCATGTTCCATAAACCCGGCAATATTGACGATGCCTTTAATAGAGACATCTCCGACAGGAGGGAGCTCTTTACCAACAGCTTTTCCCGGGTGTATGGGACCATTATTGAAAAGTAGCTGACCGATGGAGCTGACTTGTCCCAGGCAAGCGTCAATTGCTACAATGAAAGCGGCAGGATTGGTGAGTCTGGTTTCATCTATATGCTGCTGCAAATTTAAGGCATGTAGCGGACTTTCTAATGTGCCGATTACGGTGTACGGAAACAGTGGAGACTCAGATAGGAAAGAACCAGTCAGGGGTCCTAGCGAATCGCCTGTGGATCGATCAGTTCCGATGCAGAAAAAAATAAGGTCTTGCGTATTGAACGGAATATGTTGGAGGAAGAACGAACTAAGCTTCCAAACAGCACCTGTTTCCTTGTAATGGATCCTGTAATCGTATGGTGAAACAAGAGTAGCTCGCATAAAAAAACTCCATTTCTTTTTTTATACCCCAGTCTACGCTTGCGATTGATTAATTATACGGAAGGAAGAGAATTGTGGAGTTAACTGCATTAAAGGATATTATAGATATACCAAAGGAATTTGAAGAAGCGGGAAAGTTTTTGTTTGACCAGGAATTTTGGATGGGTATTGGCATGGTTGCACTTAAAATAATCTTCATTATTCTGCTTGCAATCATTGTTGTTAACGTAGGTAAGGCCGTTATTGGCCGCATATTTAAAGTGAAGTTGAAAGGCCCATTGCGCCATTCAGAACGGCGTGAGAAAACATTGGTAAAACTGCTGCAAAATACGTTGGCTTACGTTATCTATTTTTCAGCTATCCTTGCCATTCTTTCCGAGTTTTCGATTGACGTAAAAGGATTACTTGCCGGAGCAGGAGTACTAGGACTTGCTGTCGGGTTTGGGGCACAAAGTCTTGTGAAAGATATTATCACAGGATTTTTCATCATTTTTGAAGACCAATTTTCAGTTGGAGATTACGTAAAAATTGGTATTGCAGAAGGAACTGTAGAAGAAATTGGATTAAGAACTACAAAAATTAAAAGCTTTACTGGAGAAATCTCCATTTTACCAAATGGGACGATCAGCCAGGTCGTTAATTATTCTATGGAAAACTCATTGGCCATTGTCGATGTAGCGATACCTTTTGAAGTGGGTGTGGATAAGACAGAAAAACTGATTAAAAGCTACTTATCAACATTGTTGACAACTAACTCGGACTTCATCAATGTCCCGAAATTAATTGGGGCTCATGATTTTACCGAAACTGAAATTATTGTCAGAATTATTGCGGAAACAAAACCGATGCGTCATTTTGATAGTGCAAGAACAATTAGTGTTGGATTGAAGAAGTACTTGGAGCACCAGGGAATCGAAATTCCGTATCCGACATTAGTGACAAAATCATTTGCTACTGACTAAACTATCTAGTGAAGGAAGGATTGTGCAATTTATATGGAAGGTAAAGTATTCGGATTGAACGATGTTGTAGAAATGAAAAAGCAGCATCCATGCGGAACGAACTCATGGAAAATTATTCGAATGGGAGCAGATATTCGAATAAAATGTGAAGGCTGTGGGCATAGCGTCATGATACCGCGTAATGAGTTTTTGAAAAAAATGAAAAAAGTGCTTATAAAAGCTGAATCATAAGCTGGGTTTCTCTAGTAGATGGACAACTGAGCCTGCTGTCCTTATAATGGAAGAGTTGTATATAGGAATGAATGAGTGAATGAATGAATGAGCATATAATGGAGGCTTCTTTAAGCGAAAGTACCGCTTAAAAAGCTAAATGAAAGGTTGTGGAACGAATGGCATTAACAGCTGGAATCGTCGGTCTACCAAACGTAGGTAAATCTACACTATTCAATGCGATTACAAAAGCAGGGGCAGAGGCGGCGAACTATCCGTTCTGTACAATTGATCCGAACGTTGGAATCGTTGAAGTACCTGATGAAAGACTAGATAAACTGACAGAGCTTGTTACACCGAAAAAAACTGTTCCAACTGCATTCGAATTTACAGATATTGCTGGAATCGTTGAAGGGGCAAGTAAAGGAGAAGGGTTAGGGAATAAATTCCTTATGCACATTCGTGAAGTGGATGCAATCTGCCAAGTTGTCCGTTGTTTCGTTGACGAAAATATTACGCACGTATCTGGTAAAGTTGATCCAATTGATGATATTGAAATCATCAATCTAGAACTGATTCTTGCTGATATGGAAACAATCGAAAAGCGATTGGCACGTGTTACCAAAATGGTGAAACAGAAAGACAAAGTTGCAATTGCAGAAGAGCCAATCTTAATTAAACTAAAAGAAGCATTCGAGAATGAAAAGCCAGCCCGTTCTGTTGAGTTCACGGATGAAGAATTTATCCTCGCTAAAGGGATGAACCTTCTGACGATCAAACCAATGTTGTATGTGGCAAATGTTTCGGAAGATGAAATTGCAGACGCGGATAATAATGAGAACGTTAAAACGGTTCGCGAATTTGCGGAAAAAGACAATGCGCAAGTAATCGTTGTCTGTGCGAAAATCGAAGAGGAAATGGCTGAACTTGAAGATGATGAAAAAGCGATGTTCCTTGAAGAACTCGGTATCAAGGAATCAGGTCTTGATCAGCTTATCAAGGCGTCCTACAAACTTCTAGGATTTGCAACTTACTTCACAGCGGGTGTACAAGAAGTTCGTGCTTGGACGTTCCGTAAAGGGATGAAAGCACCTCAATGTGCCGGCATTATTCATACTGACTTCGAGCGTGGTTTCATCCGTGCTGAAACGGTTGCATATGAAGATCTTGTTGCGACGGGATCGATGACTGCTGCCAAAGAGGCCGGCAAAGTCCGTCTGGAAGGTAAAGAATACATCGTTAAAGACGGCGACGTTATGCTGTTCCGTTTTAACGTTTAATAGTAAACGTAGTAGAAAAAGCCGTATCAGGATTTAATATCCTGATACGGCTTTTCTTCAAGATAAGAAAGTATAAGTTTTTCAACCTGGGGCGCTGTCTAGCTCCAGCGCCTAGAGGCTCGGGTCATAAGTCGACCCAGCTACTCGGCAAAGGACGCAGCTTCGCCGGTCCGCCTTATGCCTGTCGCCTCTACCAAGGCGCTTGCGCTTTTCTTATAATCGGCTATTACCCCAATCCATTGATCTTGTCGGGTGAATAGACATAGAGCTTTGGCAACTCGGGGTCATCTCTTACGAACCAGTCATCCGGAAGTTTGCGCAACTCTTTATACATTGCGAAGTCACCGGCCGCCCCGCCTATCAGTAAAGCAGACAGGCTGACTAACAATCCACTGCCCACAGAAAGACCGATTACGGCAGGCAGAATACCTGTCATCCAAAAGGGGAGCAACAGCGCTTTTCGTATAGCGTGATTTGTCATGAGTTGATCGGTTGTTGCATATGCAATACCCATTTTAAGATTGACACCAACAACCATCTTTTTCCATGGAACTCCTCCAAATACACGAAAACCAAGAAGATGAAATAATTCATGCAGGATAATCAACAGAATATAACCTGAAACGAAAAGAACAATAGTCCATAAGCCAAGTGAGAACAAAAAATCTCTTTCAATAAAAATTTTCAAAGCCCATAAAAAAAGGGCAGCCGCCACAGTTATAGTTAAGCTATTTTTAGCCACCCTAGGTAAATCAATCTCGATTATTTTGTCTGATTCAGGGAACTCGTTCACTGAAAATCACCTCTTTCTAAAAGTATACAAGAAAAAACTTGAAAGATGAATCAAGTCATGCTAACATGTACTGATGTGAGTAATAGTATTACTTACTCCTTGCCCGCTGACATCAGCAGGGCCCAAGTCCATAAGGAGGTGACTACAGATGAGAAAGTACGAAATTATGTACATTATCCGCCCAACAGTAGAAGATGAAGCGAAAAAAGCGTTGATTGAACGTTTTAACGATGTTCTTCTTACTAACGGTGCAGAAAACATCGAGTCGAAAGAGTGGGGCAAGCGCCGTCTTGCTTACGAAATCGACGATCTACGTGAAGGTTTCTATCAACTAATTAAGTTGAATGCTGAAACTAAAGCAATCGATGAATTTACACGTCTTGCGAACATCAACGAAGATATTCTTCGTCATATGACTGTCCGCATTGAAGACTAATCCATATATAACAATGAACAGGTGAAACTTACAAAATGATGAGGGAGGTTGAATTCTGATGATTAACCGAGTTGTTTTAGTAGGGCGATTGACAAAAGATCCTGAACTCAAGTATACACAAACTGGTATTGCTGTGACTCGTTTTACGTTAGCAGTGAATCGTGCTTTTCAAAGTGCCTCAGGCGAAAGAGAAGCTGATTTCATCAGTTGTGTAGCTTGGAGAAAACAAGCTGAAAACGTTGCAAACTTCTTGAAAAAGGGAAGTCTTGTCGGAGTAGATGGCCGTATTCAGACGGGCAGCTTTGAAGGACAAGATGGAAAGCGTGTTTATACTACAGAAGTTGTGGCAGACAGCACGCAGTTTCTTGAACCGCGCAATGCATCTGGTGAAAATAGAGCGGGATCCGGCGGCGGAGCACCTTACCAGGGTTCTCAGCAAAGTGGACAACCGAGCTATCAGAATCAGCAGCCTAGTCAACAATATCAACAACCTAATCAGCAAAACTATACACGCACTGACGAAGATCCATTCTCGACAGGCGGAGGTCCGATAGAAGTATCGGACGACGATCTGCCGTTCTAAAATCGAATGTGCATGGTTAACATTTATCAATGAAAACGAGGGTTTCGAGAAGCAAGCAATGCGCCGCTTATCGGAAGCCGAGAAGGAGGGGAACAATTATGGCACCACGTCGTGGAGGAAAGAGACGCCGTAAAGTTTGTTATTTCACATCAAACAACATTACTAAAATCGATTATAAAGATACAGACCTGCTTAAGAAATTTATTTCTGAGCGTGGAAAAATCTTGCCTCGCCGGGTAACTGGTACAAGCGCGAAGTATCAGCGTAAACTGACACTTGCAATCAAACGCTCACGTATCATGGCACTTCTTCCATTCAGTTCGGAAGAAAGATAATTTTATTTGGATAGACCGCCTTGTCATACCGGTACAACCGGGATGGGGGGCGGTCTTTTTATTCAAACAGGAAAAGTACATATGTTCTTGTTTTGGTCTTAAAACAAGAATCATGATACAATTGAAGTAACTATCCAAAGGTAGCAGAAGTTAAACAAGTGGATAGAACTAGTCGTCCAACGAAAGACCGGAGGAATCTATATTATGCAGGACAATGCGAGGAAAATCACGTACGGGGCGATGATGATTGCGCTGTTTGCAATCTTGCTTGCGGTATCATTATATATGCCTCTTGTCGGAAGCATTACCATGTTTTTCATACCATTGCCGATTATTCTTTACAGATTGAAATACGACCGTGCCTCGGCACTTCTTATGCTAGCAGCCGGAATCGTATTGTCTTTATTAATCGGAGGCATTCTACTCGTACCATTTGCCTTGGTTCATGGAATTCTTGGTTTCATTATCGGGGAAACAATCAGGAAGGGTAAAACTAAATTTTATATTTTCATGGCTTCTGGACTCACCTTGCTAATTATGGGGATGGGTATGTATGTCGGAGCTGTCTTATTCTTCGGTTTTAATATGATTGATGAATTGATGACAGTTATGCAGACTACAAAAGAGAAGATGACTTCTTTCATGGCTAACACCGGCGGCTTGCCGGACAACTATGATGAAATCATTACAGCAACGTTCGATGTATACGAATACACTATTCCATCCCTCTTCATTATGAGTATTTTCACATTGGCTTTTATCATCCTTACACTGAATCTTGGCGTTGCCAAGCGGTTAGGATTCGAAGTACCGAAATTCCCGCCATTCCGGGAAATGAAGTTGCCGATCATTACAGTGATCCTGTACGGAGTAATTCTTCTTATTACCCTCTTTACAGACATGAAGCCGGGAACAAATCTATATTTAATCATCGTCAATGCAACTACACTTTTAAGATTTCTGTTTCTGTTGCAAGGTGTTTCACTTATCCATTACTATGTAAATGAAATGAAATTACCGAAAGTAGCAACAGTCGTTGCCACTATTTTTGCATTGGTGCTGACTCCGATAACAACGATGCTCGGAATACTTGATACGGGAGTGAATATACGCGCCTGGCTCAGAAAAGACAAGTTGAAATAAGGGGATGTGACAATGACGTCATTTTTTAGAAAAAGGGCAATACGTTATCCATTGACAGTATTGTCGATTCTGGGCGTGATGGCGGCAGTGCTTCTGCTCTTATCTCATTTTTGGCTCGGACTTCTTTTTTCCATTTTATTTACAGCGGCAGCAATAATTGCGTGGAAATTTGAAGAACAGACTTATAATGAAACAGAGAAACATATTGAAACATTGTCATACAGGATGAAGAAAGTCGGAGAAGAAGCACTTCTTGAATTGCCGATTGGAATTATCCTTATTAACGAAAAAAATGTCGTTGAATGGGCAAACCCGTATGCTGCGAAAGTGTTTGCAAAGTCGGATTCGCTTATTGGCGATGAGTTGTTCGATCTGTCCGAGCAATTCCATACAATTTTAAAGAGTGAGAAACCGGAAAACAATGTTTTGACGATTGGAGAAGAGTCGTATAAAGTTTTCTACAAAGCAGAGGAGAAACTCATTTATTTGTTTGATATTACGGAGCAACTAGTGATGGAGACCCTTTATTATGCTGACCGTACGGTTCTCGGAATTATTCTTGTCGACAATTATGATGAAGTATCACAGGCGATGGACGATCAGACTCGAAGTCAGCTCAATTCGCTCGTGACGTCACTTATAAATAGTTGGGGAACAACGAATGGAATCTTTGTAAAGCGAATTGCGACAGATCGATTCTTGGCCGTTTTTAACGAAGGAACATTGGCCAACTTGGAAAAAACGAAGTTCTCGATTTTAGATGATATTCGTGAAACAACTGCCAAGCAGAGCACTGCCTTGACGCTTAGTATTGGCGTAGGGGTGGGATCTACGTCCTTAATAGAACTGGGTGAACTGGCGCAGTCAAGTTTAGATCTAGTGCTTGGGCGCGGTGGTGACCAAGTGGCTATCAAGCGTTCTGACGGGAAGCTGAAATTTTACGGCGGGAAAACAAATCCTGTTGAAAAAAGGACGCGCGTTCGTGCAAGGGTCATATCGCATGCTCTGCGTGATCTGATCCAAGGCAGTGATAAAGTGTTTGTGATGGGTCATAAAATGCCGGATATGGACGCGATTGGAGCGGCTATCGGCGTTCGAAAAATGGCCCGCATGAACAATGTAGAAGGTCATGTCGTTGTTAACTTTAATGAGTTGGACGGAAGTGTAACGCGCCTGATGGATGAAATTAAGCGCGATACGGATTTGTTCAATCAATTCATCACTCCTGATGAGGCACTTACAAAAATCACAGAGAAATCCCTGATCATCGTTGTTGATACACACAAGCCAAGTATGGTCATTGATGAACGCATTATTGAAAAGGCAGAGAAGGTTGTAGTAATCGATCACCATCGTCGGGGAGAAGAGTTCATCAACGACACGATGCTCGTCTACATGGAACCATATGCATCTTCCACTGCCGAACTTGTAACCGAATTAATTGAATACCAGCCAAAACATGAAAAACTTACAATGCTTGAATCGACTGCGTTGCTTGCAGGTATTATCGTCGACACGAAAAGTTTTACATTGCGTACAGGGGCAAGAACGTTTGAAGCTGCATCGTATTTACGGACGAATGGTGCAGATACCGTACTTGTGCAACGTCTTTTAAAAGAGGATATCGATACGTATATTATGCGGGCCAAACTAATTGAAACGGTTGATTTATACGATGAAGGTATTGCCATTGCAAAAGGGCAGGACCAAGTTGTTTACGGCACTGTTCTAATTGCCCAAACTGCCGATATCCTACTTACGATGCAAGGTGTTGCAGCTTCATTTGTGATTGCATCCCGGGCAGATGGTAAAATTGGTATTAGCGCCCGTTCTCTCGGTGAATTGAATGTTCAACTCATTATGGAGGAGCTCGGAGGCGGTGGTCATTTGACGAATGCAGCATGTCAGCTTGACGTTGAATCGGTGGAAAAAGCAAAAGAAATGCTAATAGATGTATTAAATACAAAGACAGAAAGGGGAAATTCGTAATGAAAGTGATCTTATTGAAAGACGTAAAAAGTATTGGGGTAAAAGGTGACATAAAAGAAGTATCTGTGGGGTATGCGCAAAACTTCTTGCTGAAAAATAAATTGGCCGTTGAAGCAACAGCTGGGAATATCAGCCGACTTGAAGGACAGAAAAATCGGGTCGCGAAAGATGCTGCCGAAGAGTTGGCAGAAGCGAAAGTGCTGAAGGATCAAATTGATAAAATTACAGTTGAAATGAAAGCCAAATCTGGTGAGGGCGGAAGATTATTTGGTTCAATTACAACAAAACAAATTGCCGAAGCGTTGAATAAAACTGAAGGCATCAAGGTGGACCGCCGCAAAATGGAATTACCGGATGCAATTCGCGCACTGGGCTTTACGAATGTTCCCATTAAAATCCACCCAGATGTTATGGCAACACTTAAAGTACATGTAATAGAAGAAGGATAAGGAGAGATTGGGTAGATGAATCAGATGATTGATCGCGTCCCACCACATAATAATGAAGCGGAACAGTCGGTCATCGGAGCAATTTTTCTTGAACCACAAGCGCTCATTACTGCGGCTGAACTTCTTATGCCAGAAGATTTCTACCGGATGGCGCATCAGAAAATCTTCCAGACGATGATTAGTCTCAGTGACAAAGGTCAGGCAATTGACGTTGTCACAGTCACAGAAGAACTATCTGCTAAAAAGGAACTGGAGGATGTCGGTGGTATTTCATACTTGATGGAGATCGCCAACTCAGTTCCAACAGCAGCCAATATAGTGCACTATGCACGTATCGTTGAAGAGAAAGCACTTCTACGACGTCTTATCCGGGTTGCCACCTCAATTGTTGAAGATGGTTACGCACGGGAGGATGAAGTTGAAGCACTTCTTTCTGAAGCGGAAAAGAAAATGATGGAAGTATCTAACCGAAAAAATGCCGGGGATTTTCGTCATATCAAAGATGTCCTCGTTGAAACGTATGATAGTATTGAACTTCTTCATACGCAAAAAGGTGACGTTACAGGTATCCCGACAGGTTTCCGGGATTTGGACAAAATTACAGCGGGTTTTCAGCGCAACGATTTAATTATTGTCGCTGCGCGTCCATCCGTTGGTAAAACGGCATTTGCGTTAAACGTCGCGCAAAATGTGGCGACTAAAACTGATGAAAACGTTGCGATCTTCAGTTTAGAGATGGGAGCAGAGCAGCTAGTGATGCGGATGCTGTGTGCGGAAGGTAATATTGATGCACAAGTACTCCGGACAGGTGCCCTCGAAGCAGAAGATTGGCGCAAACTTACGATGGCAATGGGCAGCCTTTCAAATGCTGGTATTTTCATCGATGATTCTCCAGGCATACGGGTCAATGACATTCGTTCAAAATGCCGACGCTTACAACAGGAACATGGATTGGGCATGATAATGATTGACTATATGCAACTGATTGCAGGAAGCGGCGCTAAGCCTGGTGAAAACCGCCAGCAGGAAGTTTCGGAAATCTCCCGATCGTTAAAATCACTTGCGAGAGAATTGAAAGTGCCAGTAATCGCACTGTCCCAACTTTCCCGGGGGGTTGAGCAACGTCAGGATAAGCGGCCAATGATGTCCGATCTCCGGGAATCAGGGAGTATCGAGCAAGATGCGGATATCGTTTCGTTCCTTTATCGGGAAGACTATTATGATAAAGAAACAGAAAACCAGAACATGATTGAAATTATCATTGCAAAACAGCGGAACGGTCCAACAGGCACTGTGACGCTTGCTTTTGCAAAGGAATATAACAAGTTTGTCAATATCGACTGGAGTCAACACGAGTCGTCTGACTACTAATAGAACAGGAACGTCAAGTTACTAAATGTAAATACATCTCATCTACCAAGAGCTTCCGGTAGACGAGATGTATTTTTTTGTAAATTATCTTCACAAAAATGATAGAGAAGTAGAAAGACAAGTGTACAAATTAGGAAATTGTAGACAAGCAATGTGCTAGAAAATAAAATTCCCTACTAAATAAAAAGGAATAGTTAATAATTGGATGCAATTCTACAATTACATTACAAAGATCTAGAATGCTATAAGAACTGGATAGGATATGTTAAATTAAAGGGGCGTGAAAAATTTGGTCAATTGAAAATGATCTATATCAGTCTTCTGATTGAAATATGGAGGGAGTTTCATACATGTTTTTCGAAAGAAATAAGCAGGACGAAACAAAAAGAACTTTACCAAGTTTTAATCGTCCTTTTAAAAAGGTTCAGAAAGTCCTTATTATGACACTAATGTTAGCAGGACTTGGGATAAATTCAGTTGTTGCTAATGAAGATGAGAATGCAGCCCTCTCAACAATATTCCATATCTACTCAAAAGGGGAATATGTGGGTGTTATATCGGACGAAGAAAAGTTGGAAAAATTGAAAAAAGAAGAACTACAAAAGGCGGCCTCCGAATTTGAGAATCTCCCGCTCACTATAGGAACAGATTTGTCAGTGATTCCAGAACGAGTATTTACAGCAGAAACGGACGATAGCATCGTCTTCGAAAAACTTCATGAAATGCTATCCGTAGAAGCGGAAGCAATCGGTGTTTCAATTGACGGAGAACTGGCATTCTACGTCAATGATATGGCTACGTACGATGAAGTGATTCGCAAACTGAAATTACAATCCGTTACTGAGAAGGAGCTTAACGAATTCGAAGCCCGCACAGCGTCTTCTGAAACTGTACCCCCTTTGAAGGTGGATGAAACGCGCATTGCCAACATCTTGATTAGTGGTGAGATACAGGCTGTGCCAGGAAAAACAGCTCCAGAAAAGGTAAGAAATGCAAAAGAAGCCATGACCCTTCTTAATAAAGGTACGCTGGAAGAGAAGAAGTATGTAGTCAGTTCCGGGGATGTCCTTGGATCGATTGCTGTCACTCACAATATGGCGACAGCTAAACTGTTGGAACTAAATCCGGGCTTTACAGAAAATACGATTCTTAGGTTAGGCGATGAGCTCAATGTTACAGCTATCGAACCTTATGTAGAAGTGGAAGTCCATTATGAGACGAAGAAAAAAGAAACAATTAAATATGCTAAGCTATCTGAAGAAGATAATTCCTTATACAAAGGTGAAAAGAAAGTGACACAGAAAGGTTCTGACGGAGAAAAAATAGTTACTGCTCTGATTCGCAAAATGGACGGTCAGCAGATAGGTAGCTCAATATCTGATGAGAAGATTATTGCTGAGCCAGTAAACAAAGTGACAATTGTCGGAACAAAAGTGATGCCTTCACGAGGATCAGGCACCTTCATTTGGCCGGCATCAGGAGGGTATGTATCAAGCCAAATGGGTACTCGTTGGGGCAGAACCCATCAAGGCATCGATATTGCGCGCCCATCCTCATATGAGATTGTGGCTGCAGACAATGGTGTTGTTACAACCGCTGGACGGCACAGCACATATGGAAATCATGTGGTTATTACACACAACAATGGCTATGAGACTTTGTATGCTCACCTCTCTTCAATTGACGTTAGCGTAGGACAAACTGTACCGCAGGGGACAAAAATAGGTGTCATGGGATCGACAGGCCGTTCTACGGGTGTCCATCTTCACTTTGAAGTATTCAAGAACGGATCTAATATCGACCCTATGAGCTTTTTTAGATGAATAGGTAATTAAGGACGATACACATGTTGTATCGTCCTTTTTAAAAGATTGGAATGTATGCAGTTTTTAAATAATTATATAAGTTTAAGTGTTGAATCTGGTGTATAAACCTAGCGAAGGCGCCTCACCAGTTCAATGGAACTCTTTATCTCAACATATAGAGGTCACTGTCTGGACTACAGCGACTTTCACTTATTTAATGCTATTCGACAATATTCGGGGAATATTGCCCGGGAAATAATGATAATGGTAAAAAAGGTGTTAGCAACAGAAACGTGCGAATGACAGGGAAGAATGATAGAGTAAAAGGACATTGAAAGAGGCGCCGACAGGGCGAGATGGGGGAAGAGAATATGCAAGATAAAGTAATTTTGATTGTTGACGATGAAAAACCTATTGCAGATATACTTGAATTTAATCTTAAAAAGGAAGGTTTCACCGTTTTCTGTGCGTATGACGGAGATGAAGCACTTGAAAAAGTAGAGGAAGTAAAACCCGACCTTTTACTTCTCGATATCATGCTTCCAAAACGGGATGGCATGGAAGTATGTCGAGAGATTCGTAAGAAATATGATTTTCCGATTATTATGCTAACGGCGAAAGACTCTGAAATCGATAAAGTGCTAGGCTTGGAACTGGGTGCAGATGATTATGTTACAAAACCTTTTGGCACACGCGAGCTTATTGCACGTGTAAAAGCGAATTTACGAAGACATATGAAGTCAGTTGAAGAAGAACTAGAAGGGGCGACAAATGATATTACGGTCGGCAACCTGATTATTCAACCAGATGCTTATTTAGTTTTAAAAAGAGATGAAAAAATTGAATTGACGCATCGGGAGTTTGAACTGCTACACTATCTTTCTAAGCACATCGGACAAGTAATGACACGCGAGCATCTCTTACAAACGGTATGGGGCTATGATTACTTTGGAGATGTACGGACTGTAGATGTGACAATCCGCCGCTTACGTGAAAAGATTGAAGATACACCAAGTCATCCGACGTGGATTGTAACAAGACGCGGCGTAGGCTATTACCTTCGGGATCCGGAACAGGAGTAACAGCTATGCAAAAGGTTGGTTTTTTTCGCTCTATCCATGTTAAATTTGTTCTAATTTATGTGATGCTCATTCTTATTGCCATGGAAGTTATCGGGCTTTATTTTGCACGTGAGCTTGAGCAAACCTTGAAAACAAATTTCACAACATCGATAGCCGATAGAATGAGTCTAGTGGAATTCAGTGTTCTTGAAGAAATGACGAAAAAACGTGCCACGGACGACCCGCAGACACTCGAAATGAGTCTTCGGGCCGTCCTTTCAGGTTTTAAATCGGAGGATATCAATGAAATCCGGGTTATCAGTGCTGGGAATCTTATTCTCGCGACTTCTGCTGATAACCAATCAGTTGTAGGACAGCGTTCACCGGTCGAAATTGTGAGAAAGTCTATCACATCTAAATCACCGGACGAAGTGATCAATCTTAACTTGAAAACAAGAAATCGGGTTTTGGTTCGAGCAACACCTATCATCGTGGATGAAGAAGTGATTGGCACGCTTTATCTAGAAGCTAACATTGAAAAGGTGTTTACTCAAATCGATGAAGTGAATCAAATTTTGGCTGGCGGTGTAGCTGTTTCCTTGACAATTACCATCATTCTGGGCATTTTAATTGCGCAGACAATGACGAGGCCAATTTCTGACATGCGACGGCAGGCACAAGCAATGGCGAAAGGGAACTTCTCCAGAAAGGTTCGTGTTTACGGAAATGATGAAATGGGGCAGCTTGCAATCGCCTTCAACCATTTAACAAACCAATTGCAAGAATCCCAGTCATCGACCGAAAGTGAACGACGAAAACTGGCCTCTGTGTTAGAGAATATGACCGATGGGGTCATTGCGACCGATCGAAAAGGACGTGTCAGCCTTATTAATGACTCCGCTCTTGTAATGCTGAGACTGACACGGGATCTTGTCTTGAATCGTCCGATTTCTAGCATTCTTGGACTCGAACAGGAATATGCATTTGAAGATTTAATCCAAATTAAAGAGTCAATTGCCCTAGATTTTAGTACGAAAGATCAACCCTATATTTTACGGGCAAACTTTTCCGTCACACAAAGAGAGACGGGATTTGTGAATGGCCTTATTGTTGTCTTACATGACAACACGGAACAAGAAAAAATTGATATGGAACGACGGGAATTTGTATCAAATGTATCGCATGAATTGCGGACACCGCTCACGACCATGCGCAGCTATTTGGAGGCACTCGCTGACGGGGCGTGGAAAAACGAGGAGATTGCACCGTCCTTCTTACATGTAACACAGACTGAAACCGAGCGGATGATTCGGCTTGTTAATGACTTATTGAAACTATCACGGATGGATAGTAAAGACTATGATTTAAATAAAGAATGGGTTGAGTTCAATTACTTTTTCAACTCAATAATTGATCGATTTGAATTTTCAAAATCGCAAGAAGTCCATTTTGTACGTCTTCTGTCTTCAAACGAATTGTTTGTTGAGATTGATACGGATAAAATGACGCAAGTGTTAGATAACATCATTTCAAATGCGTTAAAGTACTCTCCGGATGGCGGCAATATTCGTTTTGGTATTACAATGTCCGATAATCTTATTAAAGTGATGATTTCGGATGATGGTATGGGAATACCGCAGGCGAATGTCAAACGTATTTTTGACAGATTTTATCGTGCGGATCGAGCAAGATCACGTGCGTTGGGTGGTACAGGACTAGGTCTTGCAATTGCCCGCGAAATGATTATGGCGCATGGAGGAGAGATTTGGGCGGAAAGTGAAGAAGGAAAAGGAACGACAATTATCTTTACGTTGCCGTTCGAACTTCAAGAGGACGGTGAGTGGGATTGAAATACATTGAAACGGTTAAATCGATAATCCTTCTCTTGCTTGTCGCATTAAGTATGGTGTTGACCTTTTCTATTTGGACGTATACCCCAAGTTATGACACGATTGAGAAACTACCGCCCGCAGATGTTGCGATTGCGGAGAAGAAGAAATTTAATGAGCTCATCAAACCCTATAAAACTGTGTTCAATTTTGACGACGTGTTAAGAGGAACAACTGATTCAGATACCATCGATGAGATTATGGATGAAATAACAGAATGGGAAGTATCAGATCTTAAGCCGGTGAATAGCAATTTCAGTGCAGAGAATCTTAGAACATTGCTTCGAAAACAGAACCGATTTACATTGTTCTTTCATGGTGAGGTACCCTTGACTGTTTATGATAATGTCTTGAACATCAATGAGCCGGTTCCAATTGTACCGGTGATTTCTTTCGACCGTATTATAGTCGATTGGAACCCAGCCGGTATAGCGATGGATATTTTCTTTGTCAGTAGGGCGAACAAGACGCTTTATAGTGCAAAGGCGAAGCCCGAGGATTATCGAAACTTTCAACGTACTGTATTGACACAAGCCCGGGAACTTGCAGAGTATACAGAAGTAAACCCTGAAGGTTCTACCTTAATTGTTGTTCCCAAAAACCCCGTTGAAATAGACCGATACACGTTTATTGAGGGAGAAACCCCTCCCAGTAAGTTTCGTGATGCATTGTTCAGTGATCCAAATGCAGTACGGAGTAGCCAGGTGGCTACTAACAAGGAAGAGCTAGTTGATAACCACGCGTTGATGAAGATTGACAAAGATAAGTTGAAATTTGAGTATGCTTATCCTACCGCGCGCCTTAGTGAACTTGCAATCCCATCTGAGTTGCTGGCAGATACGATCAACTTTGTTAATGAACATGGTGGTTGGACAGATGAATTTAGATATACGTACATGAATCCAAAATCACGTACCGTGAACTTCCGCTTATTCGTGCAGGGGCTTCCCGTTTACACGGATTCTAGTTCGACTGCTGAAATCATACAAAAATGGGGAAATAAACAGATATACAAATATGAGAGGCCTTACTTCCTTCTTAATTGGTCGCTTCCTCACGAAAAAGTAGCTGAATTTCTCCCCTCAGGTATCGATATCGCTGAAAGGCTCATCGAATCGGATATGGTGGATTTTGATACTATCGATGAAATTGCTCCAGGTTATTTCATGAAGCATGATACCGAAAAAGAGAATTTCATCATGGAACCAGCATGGTTTTACTTGGTGAAAAGAAAGAATAGCGAAAGCTGGCATCGTTTTTCACCTGAAAACTTAGGGGGTGAGCCGATTGGATTGGAATAAGACGAAAACGATATTCATTATCGTATTTTTAATCGTAAACGTCTTTCTTTACTGGCTTTACCTAACTAAACTTACGGATGCACAAAACGTCCAGGTAATCGGAAAAACACCGATTGAAGAATCATTAAAGATGGACAATATTACGTACGATAACTTGCCGCCTTATAAAAATGATCCTTTTTACGTGTCTGCAAAACCTGTGATATTCGCTAATGAACAGCTTGAAAAACTTGAAAATCAAACCGTCAAATTGCTGCATGAATCACTGCTTCAATCTACACTGGTAGATCCGTTCAGCGTGATGCATGAAAAAGGAAAATATGATTTCACAGAATTTCTTTCGAAGTATGTCATGAATGGGGAACGGTATGAACTTTGGGAAGTAAATGAAGAAGAACAACGGGCGTTACTTTTCCAGAAGGTAGATAACAATCCAATCTACTACAGCCGGACTGCAATGTTGAGGGTATACTGGAACGAAGATGGAGAAGTAACAAATTACGAACAAAGTATGCTGGGCGAATTCGACAGCTTCAATCAGAAAAACGATCTTCTATCACCTATCGAGGCAATCGAGAACTTATATTCACGAGGGTATTTGAAACAGGGCTATAAGATAAAAGATATGACGCTTGGTTATTCCAGCCTTGTACAAGTGACGGAAACTCAAGTATTTGCCCCGACATGGCATATACGTGTAGAATTGAAGGATGAGGTAATGGAAGATTACTTCATCAATGCAATTGAAGGTATGATTATAGAGTTTCAGTCTGAACCGTTTGAAGAAGATAATGAATAAGGGGTTTTTGTAATGCGTTTTAGTGTTCTCGCAAGCGGCAGTAGCGGCAATGCGGTATTTATAGAGAATGATAAACATGCATTTCTTGTGGATGCAGGTTTCAGTGCAAAAAAAATGGACAGTTTAATAGCGGGAATCGATCGTTCTATGAAACAGATCGATGGTATTTTTGTAACGCATGAGCATAGTGACCATATAAAAGGAATTGGTGTCGTAGCACGTAAATATGGCATTCCGATTTATGCAAATGAAAAAACGTGGCAGGCGATGGATGGTCTTGTTGGCAACATACCGCTTGAGCAGCGCTTTCAATTTGATATGGAAACTGTAAAATCATTCGGTTCACTCGATGTTCAATCATTTGCAGTCTCGCACGATGCTGCTGATCCAATGTTTTATGTTTTTCATGAAAACGGCCGGAAACTTGCGGTTATTACGGATACTGGTTATGTGAGTGACAGGATGAAAGGTTTTATCAGAGGTGCAGATGCTTTTGTTTTTGAAAGTAATCATGACGTCAGTATGTTGCAGGTAGGACGGTATCCATGGTCCGTTAAACGTCGGATCCTCAGTGATGTAGGACATGTATCTAATGAAGATGCAGCAGTCGCAATCAGTGAAGTAGTTGAGCAAAAAGAGACGAAAATCTATCTCTCACATTTAAGTAAAGATAATAATATGAAAGACCTTGCAAGGATGAGTGTCACGCAGACGCTGGAAACATGCGGGATTGTTACAGGCGAATTCGTTCATCTTTATGATACGGATGCCGACCAGCCGACTGAACTTGTCACGGTATAGAAGTCATGCATTGAACCTTACCTTTGAGGGATTTTATTTAAATCTCTGTAGGGTGAGGTTTTTCCTTTTGAAACGGATAAAATAGGGTAATGTTAAATACAACAGCATTTTCAGAAAGGGAGAAGTATATGGACGAATACAATCAAAATCCTGCCACTAGGGATTTGGAACCTTCTGTGCCGGAAAATAAACCGCAACCAAGTCTGCGCCGGCCTCAGAAAAGGGGCGGCTTTCTGCCAGGCATTCTTGGCGTTGTAGTTGGTGCGTTACTTGTCTGGTTTATCATGCAAGGTGGAAGTAGTACGAAGGAAACACCTCTTGTAGATGTGTCAAAACAACAGGCCGGTATTCAAACTGAACGTTTATCTTACGATATGAATAATGACATAACAGATATCGTCGGAAAAGTGGCGGATTCGGTTGTTGGCATAACAAACTTGCAGACGGTTCACGATCCTTGGTCACCCGTAGAAACAACTAGGGAAACGGGATCAGGTTCGGGCGTTATTTATAAAAAACAAGGCGACAAAGCGTATATCGTCACGAATCATCACGTCGTGGAAGGTGCACAAGAATTAGAAATCACTTTCGATGATGGCTCAAAAACAGCAGGAAAAACCGTTGGTAGCGATATGTGGACAGACTTGGCCGTCATTGAAATTGATGCTAAACCTGTCAAAACAGTTATTGGCTTTGGAGATTCAGATGCGTTGAAACGTGGAGAAACGGTAATTGCAATCGGCAATCCGCTGGGCCTCGGTTTTTCAGGTTCTGTGACAGTAGGTGTTGTATCGGGAAAAGATCGATCAATTCCAATTGATTTCGATGAAAATGGTACAGTTGACTGGTTTGCGGATGTCTTGCAAACGGATGCAGCCATTAACCCAGGGAACTCTGGCGGTGCTCTAATTAATCTTGCCGGCCAGCTAATCGGCATCAATTCCATGAAAATTTCAGAAGCAACGGTTGAAGGAATTGGCCTTGCAATCCCAATCAATCTTGCAACGCCGATTATCGATCAACTTGAAAAAAACGGTAAGGTAAACCGTCCGACAATGGGTGTCACGTTACTTGACCTCCGAAGTATTCCGGCACAACAGCAACGGGATATGCTCAAATTACCGGCCACCATAACAGACGGAGTAGTCGTGAATGAAGTCATGAGCAAATCAGCCGCTGAAATTGCCGACGTTATGCAATATGACGTTATTGTTGAAATGGATGGAGAAAAAATAGAAGATATGGTCAGTTTACGAAAACACCTGTATAATGCGAAGAATGTGGGTGATACGATGCAAATGAAAGTGTATCGTGAAGGCAAGTTGCTCGAAATAGAAATGGTGTTAAAAGACGGTAACTCGTTTTAGTAATAGCATTACAAACACTTTACAATGAAAACTTATCCACAGCGGGCATAATAGCTATCGGCTAGCTATTATGCCCGTTTTTTTATTGTATTCGCTCTTTGTGGATAAATCTAAAAATTTGTGAATAACTTTGTGTAAAATAAAAAAGCTGAAAGTTGGGATGAAAATGAATACTTATAGCTGTGAAACCCATATAAACCATGCTCTTGACGTTTTTGTAGCTGAGCAGGGAAAGTTTCCAATCATGGAAGCTGTAGCAGAAGAAAATAAGTTATCCACAAAGTGCTCGTATTGTGAAGACGCGGCATTATATGTTGTGAGGGATGAGTAGTCGGACACAACATGTAGATAAGTGATGTGGATATGTGTATAAGTTTTGTTTATAATAATAAAAAAAGGGTGGACAACTTGTGAATATTACAATTGTGACAGTGGGTAAATTAAAAGAGAAATATTTAAAAATGGGTATAGAAGAATTCTCAAAAAGACTAGGTGCTTATGCAAAGATTAACTTAATAGAAGTTCCGGACGAAAAAGCACCTGAATCATTAAGTGATGCAGATATGGAAATCGTGAAGAAAAAAGAAGCGGATCGTATTTTGGCGAAAGTAGGGACGGATTCCTATGTGATTGCGCTCGCGATTGAAGGGAAGATGAAGACATCAGAAGAGCTAGCAGCGGATATGGAGTCGCTAATGACATACGGGCGGAGCAAGGTAGCGTTTGTTATCGGAGGCTCGCTGGGGCTTCATGATAGCGTGATAAAACGGTCGGATGAATTGTTGTCTTTTTCGAAAATGACATTTCCGCATCAGATGATGAAGCTGATATTGTTGGAGCAGGTGTATAGGGCCTTCAGGATTATGAAGGGGGAACCGTATCATAAGTAAAGGCGGTTATTGATAAAATATGATGAGACTCGGTCAGTGACAAACGTTAGAGCCAGATAAATTCAAAGGAAACCATAAGAAAAGGGATTTCAAGGAGAAAATGCGAAGCTCAAATGGTTTCAAGGTCTATCTCGAACTGGGAGATAGGCCAATTAGGTGTGTCAAAGTAATCGAGATTAGTTATCATTGTAGCAAATAGTAGGCGGGTGAAGCGATAGTATCAGCCAAATATTGGATAATGTCGCCAAAATCAATCAATTACTAATTTGAAATCATATTTTTGACTTCATTTCTATAAAACCTTATACATAGTCGATGAAAACCTACTTTTTAACTGGTTCCGAACTATCCTCGTGATTCATTTTTCATAGATAAACAGTGAGGAGTGGTTAAAAAGTCTTGAATTTTGTAGAGTTACGTGAGATTATTGGTGAGCGTAATTTTAAACTAAAACTATAGAAGTTAAAGGCAACCTGTTCTGAAAGGGCAGCACGCAAAGCCTAGGATCTAAAGTTTAGGGATTAATCAAAAGTCCTGCAATCTAAACAATGATCGCCTGGTTACCAAATTTATGGATTAATATATATATAAATCCTTTGGCTATTCTATATTAAATAGAATAGTTTTTTGAGTGTTTAAAACCACCTAGAATGAATTTGGCAAAAAGACGTAGTTAGAAAGGATTAAGAGATTCTTGAAGTTAACAATTTAAAAGCTTTGAAGCAGCAGGCAACTTACGCTTGATTCACTATTAATTAAATAGAAAGGATTGTGCAAATGAATAAGAAAAGGATTTCGTTCAAAGCAAAGTTATTAGTTTTCTCACTATTGCTATCGATAGTACCGATTGTATTTGTTGGCGTGTTAGTGAATAAAACAGTTAGCAAAAAAACCAAGGATGATTATATTAGTTTCAGCGAGAAAGAAATTAAACAGGTGGATAATGGAATTTCTCTATACTTTGAAACGATTAGGGAAAATGTCAATTTATTAGCTAATGACCATTCCGTTCTAAATGCCGATTCAAGTATTACTTCCTATAAAGATATAGCGGGGGAAGGCTCAATTGATATGACCCCTTCAGAAAATGGGGATAAGGAGAAAGCCATTTTTGATGTGTTTTCTCAATTTAGTAATAGTCATCCTAAAGCCTCTTATGTTTATATAGGTACATCGGATGGAGGTTATGTCCAATATCCCGAGGGGCCCACGCCAGCTGGTTTCGATCCTAGAGACCGTCCTTGGTATAACACGGCTATTGCAGAACCAGGAGAAGTAAAATTAACAAGTGCCTATAAGGCAACTGGGGTAGAGGGAATTATAGTCAGTAATGTAGTATCGATTGAAAAAAACGGAAAGCAAACAGGTGTGTTAGGCCTGGATGTAAGTTTGGAAGGCTTAACAGATATTATTAAGGAAATCAGTATCGGTAAAAAAGGTTATGTCATTCTTGCGCAAGAAGATGGAACAATCCTTGCACATCCGAAAAACTCCGAATTGAACTTCCAACCCGTTTCCGAACTAAATGTTCCGGAATTAACAGATTTAAGCAAAGACGGCCCATTTGAAACGAACCTAGATGGTGAAGACTATGTATTGAACACAATCACTTCAGAAATTGATGGCTGGAAGTATATTGCTGTCATTAAGAAGGACGAAATTTTAAGTACGGCGACTTTCATACGAACAATGCTTTTCATTATAGGTGGGGTTTTCGCGATTCTTGCTGTCATTGCGTCTATTATAATGAGTTTACGTATAACGAAGAGAATTAAAAGCATTAGTGATTTGTCTTTAGCGATGTCAAAAGGTGATTTGACGCAACAAGTCACGGTAAAGGTGAACGATGAAATCGGGGATATGGGAGAGAATTTCAATACCATGTCTACCAGTTTGAAAGAAACCATGCGAAAAATTGCGCATGAATCTCAACAATTATCTGCGACCTCTGAAGAGTTGGCAGCGTCTTCGATTGAAAATCAAACAGCTTCCAGCGAAATATCCGAGTCAATCCAATTGGTTGCTACTGGAGCTGATGACCAGGATGAGGCTATGAAAAACGCTGTAGGTATTATCAATGAAGTGTTTAATCGTGTAGATGATGTGACAGTGAGTATGGGCAACGTAAAAGATTCCATCCATTATTCAACGGAAACGGCTAAACAAGGTAGTGAGGTCGTTGAACAAACGGTAAGTCAGATGAGTGAAATTGATAAAAATGTGAGTTCTTCCGCTGAGAAAATCAGCATGTTAAATGAAAAATCAAATGAAATTAGACAAATTAGCTTAATGATACAGTCCATTTCAGAGCAAACGAATTTATTAGCTTTGAATGCTGCAATTGAAGCTGCTAGAGCTGGTGAACATGGAAAAGGATTCGCAGTCGTGGCAGATGAAGTTCGAAAACTTGCAGAGCAATCTAGCAACTCAGCATTGCAGATCAATGAGATCATTCACGATATTAATGATGGAATTGAAGATTCGATGGAACTTGTCAATCTAGGCGTAAGTTCGGCTAAAGAGGGAATGAAACTTGCGAATGAAAGCGGGAAAGCATTTGGGGAAATTATGGATTCTATTCTCACTGGTACAACAAAAATATCTGAAGCTAGCATAGCGATGGAAAACATGAAGAATCATATAGCTGAAGTGGTCGTTCACATAGAAGAAGTTTCAAAAACGAGTATTGAAGTAAATAATTATTCTCAAAACGTTGCGGCATCCTCCGAAGAAATGAGTGCCTCCATGGAAGAGGTTTCAGCGGTTTCTCAAGAGTTAGCTAGGATGTCAAATGAATTGGAAGTAGCCATTCAGCAATTTAAATTGTAAAAGAAAAATTTTTATGTTTCATTTAATTTAGAATAGGGGGGAAATACCATGTTAAAAGTATTAAATCATGTTATCACCTTGATAGCCCTTATGGCAGTTATGGCCGTGCTTCCAATGGCAAGTGTTTCTGCAGAAGAAACCAAATTCGATCCATTTGAAAAGAGTATTAAAGAAATTTCGGAAGCCTTGGATAACAATCAAATTACTTCTGAGCAGTTGGTTACGTATTATCTAGAACGTATAAAAGCTTATGACAAGCAAGGCCCTACGATTAATTCGTTGACTAACATTAATGAAGAAGCTATAGAGATTGCAAAGCAATTGGACGCAGAGAGACAAAGTAAAGGTACAAGAGGTGTACTACATGGTATTCCGATTGTTGTTAAAGATAATTTTGACGTAAAAGGAATGCCTACAACTGCAGGTTCTGTTGTACTAAAGGAAGCTTACCCTGAAAAAGATGCTTTTACGATCCAGAAATTGAAGGATGCAGGAGTCATTATCATCGGGAAAACAAATATGTCAGAGTTCGCAGCATCATATGGAAGGTTAGGATATGGCTCTTTGAGTGGTTTAACCTTAAACCCTTACAACCTTAAACGCGATGCTTCTGGTTCTAGTAGCGGAACTGCAGCAGCGGTCACAGCAAACTTTGGTGTATTTGGATTAGGGACGGATACATCTGGGTCTGTTAGAGGACCAGCCCATGTTACGGGTCTAGTCGGTATTAGACCGACGCTAGGTTTAATCAGTCGTGACGGAGTCGCTCCTTCCTCGTTAAATTTCGATACGCCAGGTCCAATGGCTAGATCTGTAGAAGATGTAGCCATTGCATTGAGTTTCATGGCTGGAGTCGATGAGAAGGATGAGCAAACATTAGCGGCAAAGGGACATATTGTTGAAGATTATAGTAAGTCATTAAACAATGCGGCCCTGAAAAATGCGAGAATTGGAGTAGCTGTTGACTTCTTTGGAGATAACGCCGAAGTAGATGCGATTACGAATAAAGCCTTGAAGAAAATGGAGGCAATGGGTGCCGAACTTATACCGGTATCTTTCTCGGAGACGACAAAGTACCTGTGGACACCTATTATTGGGCCGATTGGCGCAGCAGATTTCAAGGTTCAATTGGAGAAGTATTTACAACGGTTCCCGGGAAGTCAGCCAAAAACAGTAGAAGATGTTATCAAAGTCAGTGAATCGCCAGAAGTTTTGAATTCTGCAACGCCAGTAAATCCAGCAGGTTTGGAAGGTCTAAAAACGAATTTGAAACAAGCGGCATTTAAAGATACGCCAGAATATAATGATTTAGTAACAAAAGAGATCCCTAAGGTGCGCAATGAAGTTCAGTCAATCATGGATAAGGAAAGCTTGGATACAATTGTTTTCCCAACCATGTCATGTCCTGCATCATCAAGATTCGATCAGGAAGACCCGACATATATATGTGAAGCGTATGACACGTATGCCGCTGGTTACGTAGCAACGGCTACGGGATTCCCTGAAATTACAGTTCCTGCCGGTTCCACGAAAGAAGAATTACCTGTTGGGGTATCTTTCCTAGGATTGCCGTACAGTGAACAGTCACTATTAGATCTAGCCTATTCTTTTGAACAAGCAACCAACGCTAGAACACTACCTAAAACAACGCCTAAATTTAAGGATGTAAGTTCATTTGTCGATGAAATTATGTATTTGACAGTCAAAGGAATAATTAAAGGTTATCCAGATGGAACATTTAAACCAAATGATCCAATTACACGTTTACAAGCTATACAATTGATATTAAAAGAAAAGGGAATTGTGCTGGGCGAACCGTATCATAAGTAAGAGATATTTTTGCTTTACATTTATCAAATTAAATATAAATACAAAAAGAAAGCCGATTTTCTGAGCAAACAGAAAATCGGCTTTTACCAATTTTTTAAGAATTTTTTCATGTATGTCAGGTTATATAATTTTCTAAGTTCATGACGTATATTTGGCACAAGCACTTACTTAGGAAAAATACTAAGAAAACATTAAGAAAGGGTATGTGTGTTTGTTAAGATTTAACTAGTATTATATCCTTATACGAATCCTATAGGGGTGATCATGTGAACCGAGAGAGATGGAGGAGTGAATGTAGTTGAACATTTTGATTTGTGATGATGATAAAGAAATTGTAAGGGCGATTAGCATTTATTTGGAAAATGAGGGATATCAAGTGTTCAAAGCTTACAATGGGCTAGAGGCAATCAATCTTATTCGAGATCACGTGATTCACCTCATTATTATGGACATTATGATGCCGAAAATGGATGGGATTACGGCGACGATGAAAATTCGGCAAGATAATATGATTCCGTTAATTATGCTTTCTGCTAAGTCAGAGGATCATGATAAAATACTCGGATTAAATATCGGAGCAGATGATTATGTGGCTAAGCCGTTTAATCCGTTAGAATTGATGGCCAGAGTGAAATCGCAGCTAAGAAGGTATACGACATTTGGGAGTCTTGAGGTGAGTAGTCATGTATTTCAATCGGGCGGGCTCACGATTGATGATGAACAGAAAGTCATTACCGTGGATGGAGAAGATGTTCATTTGACACCGGTGCAGTATAAAATTGTAAAACTCCTCACAGCAAATGCTGGGAGAGTATTCACAATTGAAGAGATTTACGAAAAGGTATGGAATGAAAGGGCTGTTAATCCAGAAAATACGGTCTCAGTCCATATTCGAAAGATTCGAGAAAAAATTGAAATTAATCCGAAAGAGCCGAAGTATTTAAAAGTTGTATGGGGAGTTGGATACAAAGTTGAAAAATATTAGTCATGCACGCATTACGAAAGTAGTTGCGTTTCTGATTGCCATTGTTTGTTTAACGGGTATAGCGAAGGCACTGATTGATTTGGAATATAATAGAGTCAATCTCAATGATGTAAATGCAGATAATTATTTTGAAAGCCAAGCATTCTCGGAGGAAAGTTACGGCCTATTTAACACCTTAACGAAATTAGTTGGAAACTATAAAAGTGAAGCCAATATTTTAAGTGGTAAGGCATTAACGAAAGATAACAGACGAGAAATTGAAAATGAATTATTCTATGATAAATTTTATTATTCGGATGGGTATGATCATAACTTACCTGAAGCGGACAATAAGCGTATCTTCAAAGAAATATATGCAGATGACATCAAGCAAAAAAAAGAAGAACATATACAAATGCAAGTGAAGGAATTTTATCAGGCAGTCGATACACTGAAAACGTATGAAGGTATCGTCTATTACGCGAGCGATGGTGAGCATATATTTTCCAATAGTGAACTGAATAAGAAAGAGCAATTTGAATCGTATGATGCCTATGCGCTATTTGGGGATTACCAACAAAAAGTGTACCCAAATAGAGTGGTGGAAAGTCACTACTATGATTTTTCCACGTATAAATTTGATGAACTGAACCCGCAAACAGATGTTATGTATGTAGCATTTACAGATTCTTTTTTACAGCAAAAAATACAAGAATGGGAAATAGATAAAGTAAAAGCCCAAAAGTTTATGAATGAATCCATATTATTTTTAATAGGATTTATTGTATCTTTTATATATTTAGTGATTGTGATTGGAAGAACATCGTTTAAAGATAAAAACATTCATGTTCATGTCATTGATAAGCTTTATAATGACCTTAATATGGTGATTGTCGGTTGTTTAATGTCGATGTGGTTCGTACTGATTATTGAAGTGGTTCGTGAGATCTACCTGCCGCTCTCGGTACCAATTTTTATCATTGTCTTACTGCTGATTTTATCGCTCGTCAAGCATATCAAAAATAGGACAATACTTTCGTATACACTCATTTATCAAATCCTGAAAAAAGTTTTTCTTGCGGGGAAGCATGTATTTGATAGTGGCAGTATAGGTGTAAAAACCGTGCTGCTTGTCATTGGTTATCCAATCGTAGTTGCGGCAACGTTTTTCATGTTTCCGATTACGATTGGTCTAGCAGCTTGGTTTGCGTTAAAAAAAGTGAAGTCGTTTAACCGTATCAAAGAGGGTGTGGAGCAAATTAAGAATGGAAATCTTCAGCATCGAATTGAAGTAGATGGAAAAGGAAAAGGGGAGTTTAGCCGACTGGCAGCGAATATTAATCGTATTACTGATGGGTTAAAAAAATCGGTGGATAGTGAGATTAAGAGCGAGCGTTTAAAAACAGAGCTCATTACGAACGTTTCACATGATATTAGAACGCCTTTAACGTCAATCATTACGTATGTCGATTTATTAAAAATAGAAAACGACCCTGAAAAAATTGCTGAATATGTAGATGTGTTAGATCAAAAATCGAAAAGACTCAAGCACTTAACGGATGATTTATTTGAAGCGGCTAAAGCATCAAGTGGAAGTATACCTGTTCAGGAAGAACGGATTGACATCGTATCATTACTAACGCAAGGAATAGGAGAAATGGATGAAAAAATTGAAGCGTCGGCATTAGATTTTAAGTTAGCCTATCCAACAGAAAAGGTTTATGTGAAGGCTGATGGGAAACTGTTATGGCGTTCCATCGAAAACTTATTTTCGAATATTTTTAAATACGCACAGCCTGCATCAAGGGTATATATTGATGTTGAAGATGTAGGGAATGAAATACTCGTGACATTTAAAAATATTTCAGCATATGAATTAAATATTTCAGCTGATGAGCTAATGGAACGCTTTAAACGAGGGGATGAATCTAGAACAAGTCAGGGCAGTGGATTAGGGTTGTCGATTGCCGAAAGCCTTATTCATATCCAACGCGGAAAGTTCTTAGTTCAAGTAGATGGTGATTTATTTAAGGCGATGATTTATTTACCGAAACTTACAAGAGAATAATGTATTGATTGGAAGTTATAGTAAAATTTTAAAGTATCTTATTCATGTGAAATGGATAAGGTACTTTTTTTCAAAAAAAAACCGCACTTAGCCATATCACGAAGAACCGTATCATAAGTAAATGAGGTTTTCCTTGTAAAACAGAATACAGAAAAAAGTTAAAAGTAGTAGACAAGTATTAGTGGCTAGAAATTATACTGTTAATTTTAGTAGGCTTTTGATTGGAGACCATGTGAATGTTAAGTGAACAGACGAGATATTCTAGGCTCGCGAATATTTTTATTTGATTATGGAACGCCAATGAACTTAACAGAGTCAGAAATTCAAAGTGTTGAAGCTTATGTGAATATGGCTGCAGTCGCCATTCAAAACGCAAATAATTTAAAACAAAAGGAAGATCTTATTGCTGAAAAGCAGTTATTACTTAGTGTTACACGTGATTTATCGATGTGTTCTTCTATAGAGGAAAGTCTCGATAAATGGTTTTTTTACTTAGGAAAAGTTTTAGGAAGTAATAGTATTGCTGCACATCTCCTAGATCCGTTAGAAAAAACAGTAACTAAAAAAAGATTTGTTACAGAGAATAGATTGAAATTGCTCCAATAGGGGGGGGAAACACGTATTATACTCCACAGCAAGGAACTATTGCGGTTTTGAAAAAAAGCCAGATGCTCATTGAATGTTGAAATGAGCATCTGGCTTTGCATTATTTATTTTATTTCGTAAAGTTATCAAAATACCCTTGGATAAAGACAATCGGTGTACCTTTGTCTCCGCTCCCTGATGTTAAATCGGATAGAGAGCCAATAAGATCGGTAAGTTTTCTTGGTGTCGTACCTTGTGCTTCCATCGAGCCTACTAGATCCTCGTCTTTATCACGAATGAATTGGGATACAGCTTGTTTCAGTTCTTCGCCTCTTAAATCAGCAAAATTATTATCAGCAAGGTATTTTAACTTGATTTCATTAGGGGTACCATCAAGCCCTGCTGTGTAAGCTGGTGATACAACTGGATCCGCAAGTTCCCAGATCTTACCTACTGGATCTTTGAATGCGCCATCTCCATAAATCATGACTTCAACATTTTTACCTGTTTTTTCTTTAAGCATATGCTGTATTTTGTCCACTGTAGGTTGGCAATTACGTGGGAAAAGTTTAACGTCATCTTCTGTAGATTTATTTGATCCGAGCAAACCATAGTCTTCATTATATCCACTGCCATCAATAGACTCAGCTAATATGTCGTCGAGGCTATAAACGTTAATTCCACCATTTGCTTTTAGTATTTTCTTAGTTCTAAATCTCGTGTGTATATCACAAGCAAGAACATGTTTTGTGTAATCTAAAATAGTCTTTGGATTATTTGAGAAAATAACTTCACATTCAACACCATATTCTTCAACTAACGATTTATAGTAATCAATATAATCAACACCTGTAAAAGTATGTTTACCATATCCAAAATGATCACGGAATTGTTTTTCTGTTAAAACGTCTGTCCAAGGATTAATTCCTTTTTCATCAAGCATGTCCAGATCCACTAAGTGGTTACCAACTTCATCAGATGGATAGCTAAGCATTAAAACAACTTTTTTAACGCCTTTTGCAATGCCGCGAAGACAGATTGCAAAACGATTACGGCTTAAGATTGGGAATATAACGCCGACAGTTTCTTCACCAAATTTTGAACTTACGTCTTTGGCAATATTATCGATGGATGCATAATTCCCTTGTGCACGAGCAACGATTGATTCTGTTATTGTAACGATATCTTTATCATTAATGGTAAAGCCTTCAACTTCTGAAGCTTTTAACACACTATCTACAACGATTTCTTCTATATTGTCGCCTCGATTTATGATTGGGCAACGAAGGCCTCTTACAACTGTACCAACTACTCTTTCCAATAGTATCGCTCCTTCAAATTATCAAGTTTACTTACCTTGCTTCAACCGGATGTCACAAATCTTGAAAGGAATTAATCGCGCAAGCGCAAATCAAAATTGGGACGCAATTACGCCGAGGTATAATTGCTATTATTTAACTACCCACTTGTAATATACATTACTCTAATGGTATAAGTAAAATTAATATATCAAATGGTAGGTATAAGGAGTGGTTATGTGGTCAGCAAATTAGATTTATATAAAGTATTTTGTAAGGTAGGGAAAAGTGAAAGTTTCTCCGAGGCTGCTAAAGAACTTTACATGACACAACCAGCAGTCAGTCAAGCGATCAAGCAATTGGAAAAGGAATTAGATACACGTCTTTTTAATCGAACACCTAAAGGGGTTTCTTTAACAAATGAAGGCAACCTTCTATTTGAGTATGCTAACTCGGCAATTAATTTACTCCATGTTGGGGAAGAAAAAATTTTAGAATTTAAAAATTTAACGACAGGTGAATTAAAAATAGGTGTAGGTGATACTATTTCTAGATATTTTCTCCTTCCCTATTTAGAGGCTTTCCATAATAGATACCCGAATATCAAGTTTACCATTGCAAATGGCACAACAATTGAACTTTGCTCGATTTTAAAATCGGGAGGGGTGGATATCGCCATTTGTAACCTTCCAATAGACGATCCTACATTGGAACTGAGACCCTGTTTTGAAATTCAGGATACATTTGTTTACGGAGAAAGATTTAAGAAAATATTAGCAAAGCCGTTAAGTCTTCATGAATTAGTCAAACTCCCGTTAATTTTTCTTGAATCAAAATCAAATTCTAGAAAGTACGTAGAGGATTATCTGATTTCGAAAGGTATACAGATAGCGCCGGAATTTGAATTAGGCTCCCATGACTTATTATTAGAGTTTGCAAAAATTAACTTAGGGATCGCTTGCGTGACGAAAGAGTTTTCTCAAGACTATTTAACGAAAGGACTATTATCAGAAGTACAACTAACTGAAGAAATACCAAGGAGAAATGTAGGCGTATGTTTTTTGAAAAGTGTGCCTCTATCGCCTGCCTCAACTAAATTTGTTGAGATTGTTGAAAATGAGCAGCTATAAAATACATCATTTGAAGATGTAATAAGCGAAAGCGCAAAAAAGGGATATCCACGTACAGGATACCCCTTTTTTGCGCTTTCATTAAATTTAAGCCCAGGTCGCGCGTTCTTTCTTTCCATGAAGAAAGTAGTAAAGAACTGAAGTAGCGAGAACCAACACACCCATGATGATATATAGCGTACTGTATCCTGTTACGGGAATGATGAAACCAAGTAGATATGGACCAAACCCGAGTCCCGCATCCAATGCAATGAAGAAAGTCGACGTTGCCAGTCCCAAACGATGGGTAGGAGTTAGTTTAACCGCAATGGCCTGGGTGCTTGACTGCATATTCCCAAAACCAAGACCGATAAGGGCACCGGCTGCTAACAAAGTGAAACCACTACTTGCTGAACTCAGAAGCAACATTCCCGCTCCAAAGATCAGAAAAGCAGGGTACATAATATAGTTCGCCCCTTTCACGTCCATTAAGCGTCCAGTAAAAGGACGTGATACCAATACTGCGATTGCGTATATAACGAAGAAGAAACTGGCTGTTTCAACCAGATTGATTTCAATTGCATAGAAATTGATAAATGAAAGGACACTAGAGTAACAAAAAGCGACTGCAAGCGTAACGACAGCAATTGGCAGTGCCTTTGGCTCAATAAAGTTGGAAAGTTTGAATCCTTTTATCGCCACTGTATCTGTTGCTTTCTCTACCACTGGCACACGCAGGAAGAAGGCTGTTAGCAAACAAATGACCCCTAATACCAGACAGAAGCCAAAGATCACAGGATAGCTTGTATGCTGGCTCATAAAGAGACCAATGAAAGGCCCGATTGCGGTAGCAAGTGTCGCGCTCATACTGTAATAGCCGATGCCTTCTCCTCTTCGTGTTGTCGGTATAATTTGAGCCACTATCGTTCCTGTTGCTGTGCTCGCCACACCCAATGCAATCCCGTGGACTAGACGATTAATAAGCAGGAAGGTAAGGCCGAAATTTGCAAAATATAAAGTGGTTGTCAGTGTGAAAAAAATAAGGCCAATGAATAAAGTTCTTTTGCGACCAATCGAATCGATAAAGCGTCCGATAAATAACCGTCCAATCAAAGTTCCAATGATAAAGATTCCTGTTACAAGGCCGGCCTGACTTGTAGTCGCATTGAATTCAGCCACTGCGTAAACGGCAATTGTCACCATTAATAAATAAAAGATTAACGTTAAGATAAAATTGACAGAGGAAACAACGATGAAATCCTTCGTCCATAATTTAGGTTTTGTTTGAGTCATATGTTTGTCTCCTTATCCGATAAGATTGTTTCGTATTCCTTCCATAACACGGATTGTCTCGAGTTGTTCCTCTTCTGAAATTCCTTGTAAAATGTCCTGTTCAAATTGGTCAATCGTCACCCGGACGTCCTTATATACTATTTTCCCAAGATCTGTAAGCTTCATTCTTTTTTCACGTTTGTCTTTGCCGGGAATATGCTCTACATAGCCCAGTTCTTCTAAACGGTTAATGGTCCTCGTAATGGTGGGTTTCTCGACACTTTGATAATGGGAAAGCTCCACTAGCGTTGCGGAATCATTATTGGATAAGTAATACAGAATGGACCATTGCGCTCTATACAGATCGTGCTTGGCAAGCTGCAAATTGAGGTGATTCTCAAAGGGGCGGTATAACAGCAATAGTTGATGAAAGAATCTTTGATAAATCTGTATCTTAAACACCTCCTGTAAAATATAGTTACCCTCAGTAACTATATTATGTTAACATAAATTAGGAATTCAGTCTAGGGGTTTGGTTTAATTAGGAAGTCAGTCATAATCCAGGGCGAATAAGTGATAGAATAGTAGAATAATTATGTTTGAGAGGTGCGAAAATGGAATCTATAGCTGAAAAGATATTGTCTCTTAAAAATGTAACGATGGATTATGGGGGAAAACGTGTACTAAATGGTGTGAATTTGGAAGTGTCCAAAGGTCAAATTATTGGCTATATCGGTCCTAATGGTGCGGGAAAGAGTACAACGGTTAAAATTATGCTAGGTTTAATT
This sequence comes from Sporosarcina sp. FSL K6-1508, assembly GCF_038007465.1. Taxonomy (NCBI): domain Bacteria; kingdom Bacillati; phylum Bacillota; class Bacilli; order Caryophanales; family Caryophanaceae; genus Sporosarcina; species Sporosarcina sp. FSL K6-1508. Next base: position 883,951 of record NZ_JBBOXF010000001.1, read on the forward strand.
GATAATTACCGAGGCGAAGTTGAAATTTTTGGCCAGGATATTGCTTTGGGCGATCCATCGTACAAACGAAAGATCGGCTACGTTCCGGAAAATGCTGAGGCGTATGATAATTTGACGGCGAGTGAGTATTTGATATTTACTGCCGAGCTTTACGGAATGAATCGTGCCCATGCAGAAGAAAAAGCGACGAAACTAATGCATGAATTTGAGTTAGGAGACGTCATTCATACGAGACTTTCTTCGTTTTCAAAAGGAATGAAGCAAAAGGTCCTCATTATTTCGAGTTTACTTCATGATCCAGATTTATTGTTTTTAGATGAACCGTTAAGCGGGTTAGACGCAAACAGTATGATGGTCATTCAGGAGATTTTATTGCAACTTGCAGCGCGGGGAAAAACAATTTTTTATTCTTCACATATCATGGATCTCGTTGAGAAAATCAGCAACCGGATTGTTTTGCTTGTTAAGGGTGAGGTCATTGCAGATGGTAGTTTTAAGGAGTTACAAGAAATGAGTGAAGAAGGGACCCTTGCGGAGATTTTCAATCAATTGACCGGGTTTACCGAGCATAAAAACAGAGCAGAAAATTTTGTTTCAATTGTCCAAGAGGAGCAGGTACATGCGTAACTTTCAATCATTAAAGTTCCTTGCTTTATTCAAGAACATGTTTATAAAATTTGGGATTGACTATGAAGCGATGCAAAAAATATTACGTGTTAAATTGACGATGGATGAAAGAAGAGTACCGACAATATTTAATGATGCGAAAAAAAAGAAGGACGGCAATCAGTTTTTAAAATCTCTTTGGATCTACGGATTATATGGGATTATGTTAATCCCGTTTATTGTGCTTGGAGATAATTATATCTTTCAAATGAGCATTGTCTTTGGCATGATTATGTTTATTTTAATGACTTCTATGATTTCTGATTTTTCGACTGTATTGCTCGATGTGAGGGACAAAAACATTTTACAAACGAAACCAATTAGCGGGAAGACGATTGGTGCGGCTAAAATTGTCCATGTCATGATTTATATGACCTTCATAACGGGGGCGTTTGTTACGATCCCGGTCCTCGTCAGCCTTTTTAGTCACGGCTTTATTTTTATGCTCATTTTTTTAGCCGGGCTATTGTTTACAATGCTCTTTGTCGTTGTGTTAACTTCGTTGCTTTATTTGTTTGTCTTACGATTTTTCGATGGTGAAAGACTAAAGGATATTATTAACTACGTGCAAATTCTTTTATCCGTTGGAGTTATCGTGGGCTATCAAATACTGATCCGGTCATTTGAGTTTGTTGACTTGAATATGACGTATACATTTAGTTGGTGGCATCTGTTCATCCCGCCAATTTGGTATGGTGCACCTTTTGAATTGTTGCTGGCGCATAATTTCACCAATTACATGATAGGTTTTGTGGTTCTTGCCGTATGTATTCCACTTATTGCAATTTATTGTTATGCTCGGCTGATGCCTTCTTTTGAACGGAATTTAGAAAAGTTAATGAGTGATACGAAAAAAAGGAAAAAGAAAAGCAATCGACTGGATGAGTTGTGGGCGAGAATAACATGCCGACGTAATGAGGAGAGAGTGTTCTTTCGTTTTGCCGCGCTTATGATGAAACAAGAAAGAGAATTCAAGTTAAAAGTGTATCCGGCCCTTGGTATGTCAATTATTTTTCCGTTCATCTTTATCTTTAATGAATTACGTGACCGAACGTTGGCGGATATTGGAACGGGTAACTCATTTTTATTTATCTATTTTTGCAACCTGATGATACCAAACATTGTTCTCATGCTAAGGTATTCAGGGAATTATAAAGGTAGTTGGCTTTTCAAGACAGCTCCCATTTACCAAGTCTCTTCTGTTTACAGTGGGGCATTAAAAGCATTGTTGGTGAAGTTATATGTACCTGTCCTTTTCTTACTTAGTTGTGTGTTTATCTGGATTTTTTCGGTGAGAATACTACCAGACCTAGTCGCGGTTTTGTTAGCTGGAATCGGTCAAACGCTTGTTACATATAAACTTGTTAATGATGAGGAGTATCCTTTTTCAAAGTCGTTTGAATTTACCCAAGAAGCTGGCGGGGCTAAAATGCTACTGCTCAGCTTGGTCACCGGTGTATTTGTAGTGGGTCATCTCATTGCCAACGTGTTCGAGTATGGGATTTATGTCTATCTCGTTCTGCTTCTTGCAGTGGTTCTCATAGGTTGGCGAATGGTTTTTCCGTCAAAAGGTAGTATAGAGTTTGCTCGAGGCAGTGGGAAATAATTCATCTTGCCATAAATATAATTGCAATCGAAAAGCACATGATGACAGAGGAAAAACTTCTGATATTATGTGCTTTTTGTCGAATGAATATAACCACTATTTATGTTGATATAAATAATCCCCTTGAAGCCGCCTTCACTCAGCTTATGTAGGTATTCATTTGTTCAATTTATATAGTTTAGAATTGCTAGGAGTGCTGCGGTTGAAATGTCTAGACATTTGAAAAAAGAGGTATGACTTCTCCGCATATAAATAATTTTCATTGTAATATTTGCAATATTGCCACATAATATATCTAAACGATATATAGTTTAGATATACACAAGGAGTGATGTAATGCTTGAACATATACTTCTAGGGTTATTACGTGAACAGCCAATGACTGGATATGAGTTAAAGAAGACGATTGATTCAACGGTTGGGTTTTTCTACAGAACAAGTTTTGGAAGTTTATACCCTGCGTTAAGAAGACTTGAAGAAAAAGAGTATGTAATCGTGGAGGAGGTAAAAGGCGACAGTAAAAATAAAAAAATGTATACATTACAGAAAGACGGGGAGGTGGCATTCGTTGAATGGCTTAAGCAACCACTGAAAAGTTCCAAAAATGAACATTTACTAAGAATTTTCTTTTTAGACTACCTCGATGAAGAAAAACAAAATTTCCTTTTAAAAGAATATCAAAACAAATTGAAAAGTGAGCGGCATAAGCTGAAAGAAGTCGAAAAGATTGTTATAGGAGAACTGGAGGGGATTACCAATCCTCAGGACTTCTATTATCGCTTGTCTGTTTTGCAATATGGCGTCAGACATTTTGAAATGGAACTGGATTGGTTAGAGGATATCATAAGGAGGAAAGATGTTTAATGGAAAACGACAAGTCTTATTCCCGTAAACACCCTATTAAAAGTATTATTATGGTTGAAGTTAGTTTTTTATTAGCGGTTTTTATAGCTGGAGCAATTGCAACTATTAACCAGTTAAGCTACAACTCTCCGATATTGATATCATTCATTCCAACTGCATTAGTTCTAATCGTCTATTTTACTTGGAAAGGAAAATGGACTTCTTTTGGTTTCGAAGTCGGTGTGGTAAGAACAAATTGGCTATATTATTTACCTCTCCTCGCCATCTTGGTTATTTTATGTTTTCAAGGGTTCGATTACGTGCCCATAGAAACAATTGCTTTCTATGTTGGCTTTGCAACTTTAGTTGGTTTTGTTGAGGAAAGTATTTACAGAGGGATAATGATAAAAATCTTATTACCTTTAGGGATAGTACCGGCAATATTGACGTCTAGCCTATTATTTTCATTAACACACGTCCTAAACTTGTTATCAGGGCAGAGTATTGGGCAAACGGTGCTTCAACTGGTTTACGCATTCCTGATAGGTATTGTGTTAGCACAACTATTTATTAAAAATGGTAGCATTTATCCGTTAATACTATTTCATACGTTGCACAATTTAATTCAGTTTTTAGGCAAAGGCGGATCTACTGCGGTTCTTGATGGAACAGTTATCGTTATCCTGGCATTAACGGCTGTTTCATTAGCTCTATCGCTGAAGAAAAAATATACAAATGAATCAATTCCATACTAGAGGATTTTGTATTAAAACCCGAACAAGGTTGATGTCCACTCCAAGCGGACGCTTTCTTACCTCTAGTCAAGTAATTTCTAAAGAAATTGGTGGGGGAATAAAGAATAACCCGAGGCAATTGCTTTTCGTTCCAGCGCTCGCTTTCCGCGGGCATGGCTTGAGCCTCCTCGTCCGCTTCACTCCCTGTGGGGTCTCAAGGCTCATGCTATTCCCGCAGGAGTCGAGCGCTTCCACTACAAGCAACAAGAGAAAGGAATCAAGAAAGGTTAGGAATACGAGGGCTCCCCACTAGAGAAGTTAAGTATCACAAATAGATCTGACGATTATCTGTTTTTTTCGAAAGGTCTTCTGTGCTATAAGCTCCGCGGGCACGGCTTCAATCTTCTCGTCACTGCGTTCCTGCAGGACTTTCAGCTAAGGAAGAGTGAACTTTCTCTTCCTATCTTTGCCTTCTGTTCCCGCTGGAGTCGCCGCCTTCCGTCACCATCAACGGAACTCATTCACATAAACGAATAATTAATTGCTAAAACACGTTAATGTTTGTACTTTTATTTAAAATAAGCAATTATGAAATTGACTCAAATAGCTTAATTTTATGAGTATGAAACAATCGAAAAAGCACATGGTGACAGAGGAGAAAGCTTCTGAAATTATGTGCTTTTCTATGAACAGTGTTCTTTACAACTTCACACGGCTCTTATTACCAACATAATACAGGAACTCCATAAAGAGCGCGACCAGAATCCCCATGAGCATGCCATTCGACAGGATAGGTCTTATTAGTTGCGGAATCGTTGTAAAAACAGTTGCTGGAAGTGACATGATTGATAGCCCAAGTAGCGCAGGCAAGGCAATGCGATAGACGGTTGTAGGTTCAAATGTCAATCCTTCAATATTGCGGATTGCTGAACGAAAAAGCTGTAAATAAGCGACGAACAATACCGTGTTACCAACGCTATGCGGAATTGTTGAGAAGAAGGCACTTAATTGCGGAACCATCCCCAAGAAGATGAATAATACGGATCCTACAAAAAAGGGAGCCCTTTCACGAATGCCTGTTGACTGCAAAAAGCCTAACGAGGAGGCGTATGGTGCATAAGGGACGAGTCCAAGAGCGCCTGAAGCCGTCGATAGCAGTCCCGTCAACATAAAGGAAGCTCGGTATTGCTTGGGTGTCGTCTCCTTTTCAAAAATATCTTCCGCCCCTTTTAATGTGGCAATCGTATTCGTGGTATTGAGTAACCCTGTAATGACGACCGTAATAACAATACCCCACTCAAAGGCGGGTTGCCCCCAAGGAAACCAAGTAAGGAAGGGAGTTGTTTTGATAGTCTCTGTTACTTCCGCAGGAAATAATAGGATAGCTCCTATCCATCCGACTGTCATCCCGATGAGCAGGTTTAAACTGCTGATAATGCCTTTCCCTTTCACATGGATAAGGATTGTCAGTGCGGCGAGAGTAAATGAAAAGCAGGCGACCTTTACATCGATGAAATTTCCAGTATTTAGACCAATCATCCCTTTCAGGAAAATCGTGATGAGCTGATTGGCCAATAGTAAAAGAAAGACGAACATTACAATAGGCGTAAACCACTTTTTTAAAACTTCTCCCATGCCTAAAACACCAAAGGCTGTAACGAGAATGCCCGAAATTATAACTCCGACTGCTATGCTTCCGCCAATCGTAGTTAGTTCAAGATTCATTGCACTTGCAGTGGCTGCCAAGCTTAAAATGACGCCCCACCATAATCCAGATTGTCCCTCCATTATCGCCAAGCGATGCCCAATAAGTCCTTGCAGCAAACAAGCTACCCCCGTGAAAATGAAGGAGCGTTGGATTGCAGAAACAATTTCAACAGACTCCAATTGAAAAGCCGCGCCAACCGAGATTGGAATGACGACCGTATTGGCAAACATAAAGAATAGCCACTGAAATCCAGCTAATAATGTCACAGACGCTTGTAATGATTTGGTGTCCATGCCATCCGCTCCTCTCTGTCGACTCTTATTTAATGGAATTTACATATACGGGGGATTATACCATACTGGCAACCTATAGTAGACTGATTTTTTAAAACAATTAAATTAAGGTGTTCATATATATGTTGAAGTAAAGAACTCCATTGCACCTCTGCACCTCTTAAGGCACCTTCGCTTCGTTTATACAGCGGGTTCAGTCCTTCAGCTTATATAGTTGGAATTACCCGCTGAATACAGGTCCAACTATTCATCGGGTAAAAGTTTGACTTCGTTTTTAAAATGTCGGTGATTTTTTCTTCTGTTAAGATACAATGGGTATAAACACGTTGGGAGGAATGGCTATGTATGATAAAGAATACGATCGGTTGCTACGCATTAAAACCGTAGGAACGCGGGAATGGCTGCATCAATCCTCTCATTATAACCGCTATGAAGCGACACCTTACAAGGCGCTAGATGATTTTTTTCAAGACTATGAACTAAAGAGCACGGACAAGCTCGTAGATTTTGGATGTGGCAAAGGAAGACTACCCTTTTATATACATAACCGATTTGGTGTTTCGGTTACGGGGATTGAAATGAGTGGGCAGCTGTATCAGGAAGCACTTGAAAACCAGGCGAATTACATGCAAAAGGCCAAGCAATCAAGCGCCTTTATTCGCTTTGAACGTTGTCTGGCGGAAGAGTATGAAGTGGAGGCGAAGGATAATCGATTTTACTTTTTCAATCCGTTTTCCATTCAAATTTTCATGACAGTCATTGATAATATCCTTCTTTCAGTCGAACAACAGAAAAGGTCCGTTGATATAATCCTTTATTACCCGACTAGCGATTATATCGAGTTCCTTGAGACGAGCACCCCTTTTGAACTGATAAAGGGAGTGAAGGTATCCAGCATGTATGAAAAAGATCCGAATGAACTATTTTTAGTGTTTCGTTTCGGTGAATGATCCGACAAAAGTAAAGCCGTGTTTCAAGAGAAACACGGCTTTACTTTATAAACAATGCATCGCGTCCCTTGCCTCTTTCCAGGGGACGGGGTAGCCTTTTCCTTTGGCGCAAAAGATGGAAGTGGACGAATACTCGGGGTCCGCTTCTTTGTTGTATCCAATTCTTTCAATGACTTGTTCTTCATTGTGGCAACGGTCATAGCCGCCGAATAACAGACTGAGTGTCCCTTTACCGTGGGTGAATGAAGCGAAGGCGGCACTGTAGTTCATAAAGGTAGCTACAGGGACCCGTCCTTTTATAAGTACTTTATCCCCGATGGTTTCAGGTGCAACAAAGTTGCCGTGTGCTTGCTGGATATCAGACAGAACCCTTCCCATATTATCCAGATCTACTTTTATTTTAAAATCGTAGTACGGTTCTAGCAGTGTATTTTTCGCTTGTTCTAGACCTTGTCGCAATGCCCGGAAAGCAGCTTCTCTAAAGTCACCGCCGGATGTGTGCTCGTTATGACCACGTCCCGTCAGCAAGGTTATTTTCACATCAGTGAGAGCTGAACCGGTTAATAAGCCATGATGATCCCGTTCAAATAAATGACTGTGTACCAAATTTTGGTGACCGATAGACAAGTCATTGGCGTGACAGACGTTATCAAACTGTATGCCGCTATTTCTTTCTGCAGGTTCCATCAAAAGATGGACTTCCGCGTAATGCCTTAAAGGCTCAAAATGACCATAACCCGTTACGGTTGTTTCGATGGTCTCCTTATAAAGTATTTTAGGTTCGCCGAAAGAGACTTGAATCGAAAAACGCTCGTTAACAATTTGTTGGAGTACTTCGAGCTGGATGACACCCATAACATGAACATGAATTTCTTGAAAATGTTCATCCCAGAAGACGCGCAAAGAAGGATCCTCCGCATCGAGTAGGTTAAAACATCGAAGTACTTCTTTCACATGGATGGCAGCGTCGAAAATCACTTTCGACTTAAGGGTAGGCATCATGTCAAAGGTCGCTTTTTCTTTTAGTGCTCCAACACCGTCCCCAATGCATGCTTGTGTTAATCCAGTAACTGCAAACAGTTCACCGGCATGAACATGGTCAATTGCTTTAAATTTATTGCCATTATAGACGCGTATTTGTGTGACTTTCTCTGTGTAATCTCCATAGTTTATTTCGTCTCTGACACGTAGCGTGCCGCTTAATGATTTAAGGAAGGTGACCCTGTTTCCGCTGTCATCATGGCGGATTTTATAGACCTGGGCGGCGAACTCGTTGTCATCGTCGTAAGAAGCTGCTGTTAATAAATCGAGTTTCTCGAAAAACGCCATGACGCCAATGTCCTTTAGTGCAGAACCACTGGACAGAGCGAAGGTTTTATTGTCGCTAATCATTTTCTTTAATGTTTCAAGCCATAGATCCTTGTCATACCCTGATTCCATATAGGTTTCAAGCAGTGCTTCATCACGTTCTGCGATAAATTCAATGAGTTCCTCTTGCATAATTCCTTCTTTGAAAGAGGATGTAAGATCACAGACGTTTTCCGATAGATTGGTGCGAATTTCATGGAGTACACTTGCGATGTCTGTTCCTTCACGATCGGTTTTATTGATGAAGAAGAAAGTAGGAACCTGATGTTTGCGAAGCAGTTGCCAGACGGTTTCCGTATGGCCTTCCACGCCGTCGCTTGCGCTAATAATGATGATGGCATAGTCCATCACTTGAATGGCCCGCTCCATTTCAGGGGAAAAATCGACGTGTCCAGGTGTGTCGATAATGTAGTAGGTGGAGCCATTATAGGAAATGGATGCTTGGTCTGCAAAAACTGTAATGCCTCTTTCCTTTTCAATTGTATGGCTGTCGAGAAAGGCGTCTTGATGGTCAACGCGCCCTCTTTGTTTAATGCTTTTTGTGTGATAAAGCAGTTGTTCAGAGAAAGTTGTTTTTCCTGCATCTACGTGTGCAAGTATGCCAATTGTTTTATACATGATGTCGCCCCTGTCTGTTTTTGGCTAATACCTTTAGTATAGCAAATCTGAATTGGGCGAATGACCTTAAATAGGTGGTATACTGTAAAGACAAATTTAGTACGGGGGAGGAATCAGATTTTGAAATATTCAAGAACGAAAATGGAGCAGCTTGTAAAGAATGATAAGGAGCTAGCGAAACGTCTGAAACAGATAATGGCTGAGCTTGACTTAGAGAAGAGTTTCGCGTTGAAAGCATTGTATCATGCGGATGTAAAAGATGGCGGGACACATCAGAGGAATTATCAGGAGCTGTAAATACGTTAAAAGCGTGGAAAGTCTATTATGACTGTCACGCTTTTTTTGATGCCTTTTTTACCTGATCATTTCCGGTTCGCTTTCGGCGAACTGTTCATGACATCTTTACCGAGAGGCAAGTGTGTGGCTAGGAATTGCAGTTCATTGCTCCTAGTTAATCCTGTTGCGAATAGTTGCCTGTCGCATCCCTACACATCAAGACATCTCGGTAATCATATAGAGGTCGTTCAATCCAAGCAATCCCAAAGTAATTGTACAAGAAGTGCCTATATATGTTGAATTAAAGAATCCTATTGAATCTGCTGCGGTGCTCAATAAGAAGAGAGTTGTAATTCGGGATGTGGATTGTAGAACGTTTGGCGCTTTGGGGATGCCTTTCGCTAGGTTGTTCATTATCGAGAGAACTGTCATTTTGAGATGTATATGGTGAGATTGTAAGGTGATTACTATTTGATACTATATAAATTGAAATAAAGAATTCCATTGAACCGCTACGACGCTAGGGGATGCCTCCTGCCATAAGCCAGATGAGGTTTTCTTTAACCTATCTGGAATAACTTCTTGACATTAACTGTATAATTTCTGCAAAGAACGCAGAGATTATACAAACCGAACTCTTCGTTGTTCGGTTGGCTACCCCTGTTAAGGCGCCTTCGCTCAGTATATATACCGGATTCAACATATATAATTATAGTCAAGAAATCCGCAATCTAGGTTGCGGATTTCTTCACAGCTAATAAAATGCGCTTTCTCACACAGACCATCCAGCGAAGGCGCGTCTTCGTGGTAGCCGGAGCGATAAGACTGAAAGGGATCTTCTTTCTGGCTTATCGCGGGAGGCATCCACAAAGCGTCGAAGCGGTATTAGCAGAATTTCTAATTCATTCCTCATGTATTGGAACAATCGTTGATCACATTCAATCTATTTATGGCACTCCAGGTTACAGGTCTCATCCACAAAAACGAAATGCAATTTCTCAACATAGACCACCCAGCGAAGGCGCGACTTCGTGGTAGCCGGAGCGATAAGACTGAAAGTGCTCTCCTTTCCGGCTTATCGCGGGAGGCATCCACAAAGCGTCGAAGCGGTATTAGCAGGAATTCTAATTTGCTCTAAGTACTAAGGCTTTTTCAGTGGCCTCCCAAAATCCCTTGTAAAGCGTATACGCTGTATTCATTTGTTCAACATATATAGTGTTGGATTCAGTTAGTTACTGGTTGTTTTTTTAGCTTAATCTTCTGGTGAACCGATTACTTCGTGTTTGATTTCATCGAATGCTTTTTGGAGGTTACATGAATAAAGTTTTTTTACCTCTTCGTTTATAGTCGTTATTTTTCCAATCTGATCTTCGTAATAAGAATAGGTTGAAGACAGTGATTGTGATTCGCTTATGATGAGGTTTGTCATTAAGACATGTTTGAATGCGTCCAGGTAATATTCTTTTGTTCCAAGTTCCATTGGCTAAAATCCCTTTCTATTATGGAAATAAAAAAAGCATCTTCCTCGTTACTCGTAAGGAAGATGCTAGTATGCGTAAATTTGTATGGTCGCTTGTTGCCGTAACGAATAATTCATAACCAGAAGAACACTATTGAAAGCATAGCGAAAGAAGAGGAATGGATTCCTCCTGTGTTTCTTTCCGATTACGTTTTCTCGTACGGCGGCTTTTACAAGTAATTGCTCGATCATAGCCGCACTTAACACCTCCTATCCGCGTAGGGTATTGGTGTGTACTGAAATAGGCAGGTCTCCTGGCTCATGATCATCGCGTTCTTTTCCCTTCCCATTACGAATTAGTAACAGTGGAATTAAAAAGATTGCTCCCATTTACAGTTGCGGGACAGCGTCGGTTTTTCACCGAACTTCCCATTTAAGCTTTCATACAAACGTAAAAAAGCACCTAATTTCTACACGTTATTCAGTTGTGCTTTTACTATAACATACATATCGTCCGACTTAACGCGATTGCTAAACAAGGGACATATTATTGGCCCTTTACCGCAAATTTGGACAAGAAAAGTTCTATCTACCTTACTATACTCAACTTAAGGGGGATAGAAAATGAACAGATTAAAAACAACAGATCCATATCGAGTTTACATTTTTACATGCTTCTTATCGCAATTGTTTTTCACATTTATATTTACGGTGAACCTGTTGTATCATGTGCAAACTGTAAAGCTTGATCCGCTACAACTCGTGTTAATAGGGACTGTTTTGGAGCTATCCGTTTTTCTTTTTGAGATTCCAACTGGAGTTGTTTCGGATTTGAAAAGCCGGAAGTTATCTATAATAATTGGGTATATTTTAATAGGAATCGGTTTTTTAATTGAAGGGGTATTTCCCTATTTTGTAACGGTGCTAGTGGCTCAAATCGCATGGGGGATTGGCTATACCTTTACTAGTGGCTCTCAGCAAGCCTGGATTGCGGATGAAATAGGGGAGGAACGTGCTTCGCAGGCATTTATAAAAGGAGCAAAGGCTGGAAACCTCGGCCAAGTCATAGCAATTCCGCTAAGTATTGCTATGGGCTTTTTCATGATTAACTTGCCAATCATTATCGGTGGGCTATGCATGGTTGGATTGGCCGTCTATTTAATGATTTTCATGAAAGAAGAAAACTTTAAACCATTAGATAAAGAAGAAAGAATATCTACATGGGAGAGTATGAAGGGAAATATGGGCAAAATTGTTTTCCATTCTAAAGCTAGTTTCATCATGCGAATGCTATTCCTTATCGCTTTAGTCGTTGGATTTTATAGCGAAGGTTTTGACCGTTTATGGATCTCACATTTTTTTGAAGGCTCAAATATATCAACGTTAACGGATGAAAAATTAGTCGTGATAATGGGGGGCATTCAATTTATTGTCGTGCTCGTTTCCTTTGCAGCACTCCACTTTTTGAATCGAAGTGCAATCCACCAGAATTTAAGACGCATCTACGTTGTTCTTTTTGTAGCAAGTTTTCTAATCGTCATTTCATTAATTGGTTTTGCGTACTCAACTTACGTGATCAGCTTGCTAATCTTTTATGTGATTATCCAAGTAACAAGGCAAGTCATGTATCCATTAGAAGACATTTGGCTTAATAAAATTATTCCTGATTCCTCTACACGGGCAACGTTCTTTTCGGTAAAAGGCCAAGTGGATGCCATTGGTCAAATTGGAGGAGGTCCGATAATTGGAGTTGTAGCGTCAACCTTTACAATAAAAATCGCACTCATTGTTAGTGCAATTTTATTAACTCCAGTATTGTTTCTATATAAAATAATTTTGAATAAATCTAGAGGGTGAATTGTTCACCCCTTTTGTCTTACTTTTATCGGTAGGTAGATTTCCATATAGATTTTTTCGTACTCCCAGTCATGACAGCGTTCGTCATAATATTCAAAGTCAAAGCCTGTTTCATCGACTTCATAAAAAGATTGAGGTAACCAGTCTTCCAAAATATAGTGCCAAGTTCCTTTGATGGAAGAGACAAACTGCTCTACTTTAACGAGTGGAGTCCTAAAAACCGCATAAGTTGCATCTGTTATTTGCAACTTTGTCAGTCCGACGGGCAGTTGAACATCTTGATCGTAATTTACTGCGAATAAATAAGTAAATCTGTCTTCTATTTCTGTACTGCTTAAATTTATACAATACTCACCATGTTTTTTGGGAGATAATGCTTCGTACAGCATTCGTTCGATGGATTCATCTGGGGAAATTCTTTGGTCCCAAAAGGCAGGGGCGTCTCTTGTATAACAGATGTTTTCAATAGCACTTTCAAATGTTTTACCTGCAATTGTAAAGGCTTGCTTCTGAACAATTTTAGGTTGCATAACAATGCCGCCTACCTTTTTTTGATCGAGACTCAATAGATCAATTTTCTGAGGTAAGGATAGTGGGCAGTGGAGTCTGTATAGGCTTGGAGGGCTACCAAAACATTTCTTGAAGGCTCTTGTAAAACCGGAATGCGTTTCAAATCCATATTCCAAAGCGATTTGAATAATCTTTCCACCCTTTACTAATTCATATAACGCGTATTGTAGCTTTCTTTTTAAGACATAATCCATAATCGTATAACCAATATGTTTATCAAAAATCCTATAAAAGTGATAAGGAGAATAGCCAACCATTTTCGCTAGGTCCTCAGCTTTAATGTCATCTTTAATATGATTCTCCACATAATCGATAACTTGTTGCAGTAAAATTAACTGTTGGATATGAACCGCCCGCCTCTTAAATTTATAAAAGATATATGACCATCAAGATTCAACCGTGAATGAAGTGACAGAAAAACAACTCAAAACAACTCTATCATGAACACAATATCGAAAGCATAAGTATTTTTAAAAGTTTTACAACTATGTATGTTGAATTAAAGAATCCCATTAGAATCTGCTGTGGTGCTCACTAATGAGAGAGTTGTAATTCGGGGTGAGGATTGTAGATCGCTTGGCGCTTTGGGGATGCCTTCCGCGACCCCTTTGCCGCGCCTGCGCTAGGGTGTTTATTATTGAGAGAAATGTGATTTCGAGATATATATGTCGAGATTATAAGTGATCACTAGTTGATACTACTTATAGTCAAGAAAGACGCACTCCAGGTTGCAGATTTCATCACAGCTAATGAAATGCGCTTTCTCAAATAGACCATCCAGCGCAGGCGCGTCTTCGTGGTAGCTGGGGCGATAAGACTGAAAGGGATCTTCTTTCTGGCTTATCGCGGGAGGCATCCACAAAGCGTCGAAGCGGTATTGGTAGGAGTTCTAATCTTGATACTTTTTCAGCGGCCTCCCAAAAGCCCTTGTAAAACGCATACGTCGTATTCATTTGTTCAACATATGTCGTCAAACTAGGAGGATTCGAGCATGAAAAATCTTTCAACTATAATCCAGGATTTGATAGAAAACACGACAGGTACGTGGGGAATCGTTCTAGAGGATTTGGATTTACATGACAAGTGGATTTGGAATGGCAATGAAGTGTTTTATGCGGCTAGTGTGATTAAGGTGCCAATTATGGCGGCCGTTTTCTCCGCTATTCAAAGAGAATCTATGAAATTGAGTGATCAGATTTTATTGGAAAAAGAAGATTTTGTCGGCGGTTCGGGTGTACTTCAACATTTGACACCGGGAACCTCTTTGACCTTATATGACCTCATCACTTTGATGATTATACAAAGTGATAATACAGCAACGAATATTCTTATTGATCTCATCGGGGTTGAAGACATTCAACAAACGATGAGAGAGGCTGGCATGGAAAAGAGTACATTTTATAATAAACTGATGACACAATCCATTATAACGAAAGGCATCAATCAGGTTACGGCTCTAGATATGGCCAAACTGTTAAAAGAAATTGTGACAGGAAGAATGGTATCGGCCTATGCGGGGGTGCAAATGATTGAGATTATGAAAAAACAGCAAATTAGAGACTGTCTGCCAGAAAAACTACCTTCTCCATATTCAGCTCTTATGAATGGGGAAGTTAGATGGGATTTGGCTAACAAAACCGGATGGATACCGAGTGTTCGCCATGATGTAGGAATCTTTTACGTAGGCCAACGAAAATTGATTGCCTCTGTTTTATCAAAAGAAGTAGATGATTTACAGTCAAAACAGATACTGGCGGATATAGGGTTGGAGATCTATAACTATTTAATAACAAACGAAAAATAGGATAAATAATGTAGCAGAATTTTAAATTCAAATAAAGGGGAAATAAGCAGTTTCCTCGAAATGAAGTGTTAGAAAGGTATTTGTATGAACGGTATTTCACTAAATACTTTACATAAAAATGAGGTGTCTAAATGAGTGATTTTACGATAGGAACCATTGTAGAATGTATGGCGTCCAATGAAGACTTGAATATGAGGGATATTCAACGAGTTCAGACGGAGCATCGTCTTAAGCTTGTAGAGTTCTGGGGAATCAAAGAAGGAAGCCGCGTGTTAGAAATTGGTTGTGGGCAAGGTGATACGACGGCTGCCTTAGCGTATGCTGTTGGGAAAGAAGGGTTCGTCCATGGTATAGATATTGCGTCTTCCGATTACGGGGCCCCCTTAACACTTGGGGATTCCGCACATTACTTACAGAGATCAACGTTAGGGAAACAGCTAAAGATGGAGTTCGACATAGACATTTTATCGGCAGAAATTGATTTCCCGAAAAATAGTTTTGACTATATTGTTTTCTCGCATTGCTCCTGGTATTTAAAATCATTTGAGGAATTGGAAGCAATGCTAACAAAGATTAAAAAATGGGGTAAGAGCTTATGTTTTGCCGAATGGGACTCAAGAATTGAAATGATTGAACAATATCCACATTTCTTAGCTGTGCTCATTCAATCCCAATATGAGTGTTTCAAAGAAAGCAGTCTCTCGAATGTGCGTACATTATTTACGCCAACAGATGTTAGGCGTATTGCGGAAAGGGCGGATTGGACGATTACTAATGAACAATCAATCCATTCGCCTCAGTTGCAAGATGCTGAATGGGAAATTGCCATGACGGTTGCTGATTACAAAGAGGAGATTAAGTACCTTATTAATTTGCCTGATAAACTAAAATTGCTTATTCAATCCGAAGTGATTTTATTAGAAGAGGCGCAAAAGAATCATGCAATTAAACCGTTGTCCACATATGTATTTATTGCAGAGTAATAGGGTTGCTGCAATTGTAAAATTTTGATTTTTCCTTATTTTTCAATGTCCCTTATTGTACACTGTACGTATGGAGTGAAGGGGGAATGAAAGTGTGAAAAGGTATAGTAAAGAGGAGAACAGCTGGATTTTCTATGATTGGGCGAACTCTGCGTATTCGATTATTATTACGACTGCGGTGTTTCCGCTGTACTATAAGGCGGTTGCGACGGATGCCGGTGTGAGTATGTCGAATTCGACTGCGTATTTGGGGTATACGGTTGCCATTGCGACGTTCATACTGGCGCTGATTGGCCCTCTTTTAGGAACGATTGCGGACTATGAAGGATTAAAGAAAAAGTTCTTTCTATTCTTTTTCCTGATGGGGACAGCCGCTACAGTTTCTCTGGCATTCGTACCGAGTGGCAACTGGTTATGGTTATTGATTATTTACACGATTACCGCCGTAGGTTTTCACGGGGCTAATATATTTTACGATGCATTTTTAGTTGACGTCACGCCGGAAGAGCGGATGAATAAGATATCTGCACGGGGCTTTGGGTTAGGGTATATCGGGAGCACGATTCCATTCATTATTAGTATTGCGATCATTCTTTTGGCTGATAACGAAATTATCCCTCTTGCAACATCAACTGCCAGCAGGATAGCCTTTGTTATTACAGCGACTTGGTGGTTCGTGTTCACAATTCCAATGCTCAAAAATGTACATCAAATTCATGGTATTAAGCGTGAACCGAATTTGCTGACTAGTGGTTTTAGGCGTCTAGGCGGTACATTTAAAGAGATTCGGAAATACCGGACAGTATTTTTATTTCTGTTGGCTTATTTCTTCTATATAGATGGAGTTGGAACGATCATTTCAATGTCCACAGCGTACGGGACTGATTTAGGGATTAGCGCAACGAATCTTCTAATTATCTTGTTTGTCACGCAGGTTGTGGCGGCGCCTTTCGCAATTCTTTACGGTAAATTGGCCCAGAAGTTCACAGGAAAAAAGATGCTATACGTGGGGATCTGTGTTTATATCATTGTTTGCATTTATGCGTTCTTCATGAAATCGACAATGGATTTCTGGGTATTAGCAATGCTTGTTGCCACGTCACAAGGCGGTATTCAGGCACTTAGCCGTTCATATTTTGCGAGGCTTGTGCCGAAAGAAAAGTCCAATGAATTTTTTGGCTTCTATAACATTTTCGGCAAATTTGCATCGGTTATGGGGCCATTGCTTGTAGGGGTGACCGCCCAGCTAACAGGAAGTTCTGCGTATGGGGTCTTCAGCCTTATTATCCTGTTTATTATCGGAATCATTATTCTCTCGCGGGTACCTGAACCGGATACGAAAGTTATTTAAAGAAATTATAGAGCGAGGCGCATATGCTGTAATATGTCCTCGCTTTTTTAGATAATAGACAGATAGAGAGTCAAATGAATTGTGAAGGCAGGCCGCGTTATGTCAAAAGTTAGTTAAATAATTGTGGGGAGATGTGTGAAAATTAGAATTAGCGATTTTATTAAGCAGATAAAAACGACAAAAGATACAGTTCGGCATTATGAAGAACTTGATCTAATGCGGCCGGTTTGGATAAATGGAACAAGGGATTACACGGATAAAGATCAGAATGACTTTTATGCTATAAAAGAAATGCAGTCGATGGGATTGTCGTTAAAAGATATTCAGGCCATCTTTGAAATTAAAAGAAATGACGGCTGCGGTTCTGAACAATTAATAGAGGGCGTTTTAAATAGTTTGAATTGCGAGCTGAAACTTATATCCGAAGCGGAGGAAGAGCTTAACAAGAAAAGGCTCTTGATTCAAGGATTGGTGAAGGATCTAGAGGAGTTAGGCTGAATTTTAAAATGTAAGAAAAAAGAAGAGGAAATCTCCTCTTCTTCAGTTTCTCTTTTCAATTTTATCGACCTGCAAAATTCGAAAGCCTTCTTTTTCAAGTTTTTCTTTCAACTTATCGATTTCAGCATCAGTCTTACCACCCTCAAGAGTGAGAACTACTCTTCGAGCAAGGACAGAGCCGTTATCCAACGTGAACATTCCTTCGATATGTTCGCCACGTAACGTTTTCGTCAACTTTTCAATCATACCTTTAGCTTCAGTTGAAGATATTGTAAGATTGATACCCCCCGTTTTTAATCCGAAGGCATCTCCTAGTACACTTTCAACTTTGTTATGCGTTAAAATCCCGACAAGTTTGCCATGCTCGACAACACTTAAAAAAGGCAAGGCCTTAATTTGGATGAGTGCAGTTAAAAAAGAAGAACGCTCTGTTATAAATATATCCTGATGCATCAGCAGATGATCAATTCGCTCGCTTTTCTCACCATTTTCTTCATAAAGATATTCAATCAAGTGGACTTTATAAATCATACCTTTATAGTTGTCTTCACTGTCTACAACCGGAATACATCTGTACCCGCTCGCATTGATGGCATCCAGTGCTTCACCTACAGTTTGATTGCTATTTACAGTAGCGACTCCTAGTCTCTCCATTAGCAGGTCTCTTACATGCATAATTATTCCTCCTCATTCAATAAGTGTCTGTATTATCACAATTTTTAATCTATGATACTATTAGTATAATCAAAACTTGGAAAGCAGTACAACTAATTATACAACAATATTTCTAAGTTAATGATGCGTATTGCCTCTAAAATGGTTTCTACTTTTATTTTTAAATTAATTAATTATCACTAGTGTTGCATAAAAAAATGATTTAAAATTCTTACTATTTATTTTTACGGCGTTGAGCCAAAAAGATATACACTCCAATAAAGGTGGTCCGTCCATTTGGTTTTTATTTACAATTAGACATTTGCGGCAACGACAGTTTAGTTGTTACGGGACTGCTGTCCCTTTGATTTTACGAATCCAAATATGTGCAGGTTTCCAAAGAGAAGCCTTTAAATAGCGACTAATTTTCAAGATTTTATGTTTACTCCGTGTCTTTATTTGCACCAACACATTCAAGCAATATACGATGAGTGCGATATATACCTGATTATGAATGGCCCATTCGCTTTGACCATAGAACTTTTTGATGTTCAAATGTTGTTTGATCCATTTAAAAAACAGTTCAATTGCCCAGCGTGATTTGTACATCTCGGAGATTTCGTCTGCACTCAGGTCAAACCGATTGGTGATGAGTTGTAGTTCATTCCCTTTCGAGTCTATTACTTTGAGTAAGCGAAAGATGTTTTCAGCACGATTTTGAGTTGTACCAATCAACACCGCTTGATCCGATAATACCGTTGTGCCTTCTGGCAATTGGAAGTCTTCACATTCATGGATTACTGCATTTTTACGTAGTCTGGATAAGAAAAAGTAGCCGTCATCTGTCATGCGATCGAAACGTTCGTAATCTAAATATCCACGGTCGAAAACATACATGCATTCCTTGTCATCAACCATGACTTCAAGCTGATTACGATCATGTTCATTCGCTGTTGTAAGCACAGCTTTTTCAGGATAGGACGTTCCTTTTTCCATAAACACAAGACGTAAATGAAGCTTTACCCCAGCTTTCGTTTTGCGGAATTTAGCCCATCGGTGATTGGTTAAATTGAGTGGCAATGTGCTCGAATCAATGATTTTTAAAGGCATAGTGATTTTGGCATAATTTGTTTTTTGATGAATTTGCGCGACTAAATCAAGAAAAAGTTGTTGAAATAGCACGGGATTCATTCCATTGAGCCTGCGGGATAATTGAGAAACGCTTATAGAATCAAGGTTTGTGCTGACTTGAAGATGTTTATTAAAAAGACAATCACTCAGCGCGTGCAGACTTTCCGTTTCATGAAGCTGTGCAAAAAGCAGTAATTTTAAGAATGAATCTGTCGTAAGTTTCTTCGTATAAGCATCTAATCTCATTGTTTTCACGTTTTCTTCAACTAATTGAATATTAATAGGTGAAAACCATTGTCCAAATGAAGTTTTTCGTGTAATCTTGTCCATGAGTAGTTCCTTTTTTAGTGGATTTGGACGGGTTACCACCTGACTTTATCCATTATAAAGGAATTTTTTTATGCAGAAAATAAAGTTAGTGAACATTTCGGGAACTTTTTATATTGAATATATTTTAATGCAACACTAGTGATTAATTATAAATTCATATAAAAAAATATCTAGTATAATAGAGAGAACGAAAAAATTAAATCGTGAAATGAATATACAAGGAGTCATAAAGATGGAAAATTTAAGCCTTAGTGCACTTTTAGATGTGATTGGTGAAGTGTTTTCAGATGAGATCTCTATAGTCGTATCGAATACGGAAGAGTACCTCTATTATCTTCCCAGCAAGCGGGTCGATTTGAAAATTAGACCGGGCGATCCGGTAAAAGAAGGGACGATTGCACAGAAGGCAATTACTCAGAAACAAAAAGTGTCCGAGTTCATCAATCGCGATGTGTTCGGTGTCCCTTATCATGGTATGGCTGTTCCATTTTATCATGATGGAAAACTGGAGGGCTGTGTAACTGCGATATACCCGGCCTACACAGATGGGAAATCTGTTGTTACTGTTAAGACATATGACGGATGGATTCCTGTCCCTTTTGAGAGCGTAAAATATGTCGAAGTGAAAGAACGGAAAACATATGTTGTGGCAGAGGGCTTTTTAGGGACCCACAAGAACACTTTACAAGAATTTGAATATTTGTTGCCCCGCGAGTCATTTGTACGATGCCATCGCTCCTTTATCGTAAATGTCCACCATATAAAGGGGATTTATCCTGATATGCACTCGACTTTTGTCTTGGAAATGGATAATGGAACAAGGATTCCGGTCAGTCAATCGTATTCCAGTTACTTTCGTAAGCTCCTTGGGTTTTAACTTGAATCTGCGAAAGCGGACTAAACTCACCGCATCCTGAGGCAATAAGGAGGGAGGCTGTTCAATCCCTCTCTGTTGCACCCTTAGATCAAACATGCACGCAAGCATAATTCAAAATACGATCACCATTTTGTCGGAGAGTACTTGAATCATGCTGCTCCAATCAAGTATTTAAGTACTTTACCCGAAAATTCCTTATCCAACACCTAATTCCTCCTACATGTAAGAGCTTACGTTAAAATTAACTAAAAGTTATGAAAAGAGGCATCTGTGGATGGAAACTCATATGGATCGAATTAAAAATGTTCAGTTGAGGGATGTCGTTGTCCCGCCGGAAGAAGCGGCATCTTGGATTAAAGACGGTATGACGCTTGGATTAAGCGGGTTTACACGCGCGGGTGACGCGAAAGCCGTTCCACTGGCATTGGTGAAACGTGCAGAAACGGAAGCGTTCAAAGTAAATGTTTTTACAGGCGCCTCATTAGGGTCTGACATCGATCGACTGTTTGCTGAAGCAGACATTATACATAAAAGATTACCGTTTCAAGCTGATCCGACGATGCGGAAAAAAATTAATGACGGTGAGCTTCTGTTTGTGGATCATCATTTGTCGCATACCGCGGAACTTATTCGTGCTGAAGTTGTCGAGCCAATTGACTTTGCAATTTTGGAAGCGGTTTCAATAACGGAAGACGGAATGATTATTCCAACGACCTCGGTCGGTAACTCATTGACGTTCGCGCAACATGCAAAAGCAATTATTATAGAAATTAATATGGCGCAGTCTACGCAATTGGAAGGGCTGCATGATTTATACGATCCGGGTAAACAGGGTGAAAGGTCGCCGATTCAGTTAATGAATGTAGATGACCGTATTGGTACGATTGGAATTCCTATTGACATGAAAAAGGTAAAAGGAATCGTCTTCACAGATCAACTGGATTCTCCTTCTACGATTGTAGCGCCTGATCAAGAAACAGAAATTATGGCAGAGCATTTATTAACATTCCTTCGTACTGAGGTTCAAGCGGGGCGATTGACTGAACGTCTGGCACCATTACAGTCAGGAATTGGATCGGTAGCGAATGCAGTTCTTCACGGAATGATCAACTCAGAGTTCAAGGATTTAGAAGTGTATTCAGAAGTACTGCAGGATTCTGTGTTTGATTTGATTGATGCAGGAAAAGTCCGATTTGCTTCTTGCGCTTCGATTACATTATCCGAAAAGAAGATGGATCAAGTCTTTAATAATTTTGAACAATACCGAGACAAAATTATCATGCGCCCGCAGGAAATTTCGAATCATCCAGAAATCATCCGCCGTCTAGGCTTGATTTCCATCAATACAGCACTTGAATTGGATATCTATGGAAATGTCAACTCGACGCATGTTTCAGGAACGAAAATGATGAATGGCATCGGTGGTTCGGGTGACTTTGCTCGCAATGCACGCCTCGCTATTTTCGTAACAAAGTCAACGGCAAAAGGCGGTAATATTTCAAGTATCGTTCCGTTTGTTTCGCACGTTGACCACACTGAGCATGACGTTGATATTATCGTGACAGAGCAAGGCTATGCAGATTTACGCGGGCTTGCACCAAGGGAACGTGTTGAACTCATCATTGAACGTTGCGCACATCCGACGTACCGCGGACAACTTCGCGCGTACTACAAAGAGGCGCTTGAAAGAGGCGGTCAAACCCCGCATGTCTTGGAAAAAGCATTTTCATGGCATACAAATTTAGCGAAGAACGGCACGATGCGCGAGTTTGTTGAGAAGTTGGTTTAGTAAACAAATAGAAAAAGGGTTGCCCAATTGAGGGTAACCCTTTTTCTATTTTTATAGTGGGGGCTATTTGATCGGGTAGCTAGCATATAAGCTATAAGCTTGCCAACCGATCAAATAGCATGAGAGACCGCTCATATAAGCTTGCCAACCGATCAAATAGCATGAGAGATCGCTCATATAAACTTGCCAACCGATCAAATAGCATGAGAGACCGCTCATATAAACTTGCCAACCGATCAAATAGCATGAGAGACCGCTCATATAAGCTTGCCAACCAAACATATAGCGTGTACGACTGAGCATATATCGCGTTACAATTAATCTGATACACTTGAAGTGATAGAGAAAGCGGTGTTAGAATGACAATTTTCATATTTATTAGCATTATACTTTTTGCATCCATTTTACAGACAAGTACAGGATTTGGTTTTTCGATCATGGCGACACCTTTTCTACTCATGATTTTCAATCCGATGGAGGCCATTCAGATAAACCTAGTTTTGTCGCTTGTTATTTCAAGCGCACTTATTGCCAAAATACGTAAAGATGTGGACACAGACCTATTAAAAAAGTTGATAATCGGGAGCTTATCTGGACTGCCAATTGGTATCATTTTGTTCATTTCGGCGGATATCAACAAATTGAAAACGGGCATAGGCATTGTTCTTCTTTTGCTAACACTGCTGCTTGTCCTGAACCTTCGAATTAAGAGAACTAAACGTGGGGACTTTGTTGTTGGCGGATTATCCGGTACATTGACGACAGGAATTGGCATGCCAGGTCCGCCGCTTTTACTCTACTTTGCAGGAACTGCTATGCAAAAAGAAACATTACGTGCAACGACACTCGCGTTTTATTTATTCATTTATTCCGTTAGTCTACTCATTCAAGTGCTTTTTGTTGGTACAACTAAAGGTATCTGGACCTCAATCGGAATGGCACTGCCGCTAGTATTTGCTGGATTGTATCTAGGACAACTACTATTCCGTCATATCAGTCAAAAGACCTTTCGGATTTTCACATATGGCATTTTACTATTTACGGGCGTTTATTTATTAATAAAATGAGAAAGTTATTTATAGAATGGAGATGTTTCTTATGAAAATCGCATTGTTTGGAGCAACAGGGCGCGTAGGTGGAGAAGTCCTAAAATTAGCATTGGTAGAAGGGCATGAAGTGACGGTACTTGTCCGTTCACCTGAGAAATTGGAACGACATGATAGGTTAACGATTATCCAAGGTGATGTCCGTGATGTTGTAGCAGTTTCGAATGCCGTTGCTGGAATGGACGTTGTATTCAGTTCGTTAGGTACAGACCAGACAACAACGTTGACTGAGGCAGTTCCTCATATGATAAGAGCGATGGAGGATACAGGAATTAATCGGCTAGTCACAATTGGGACAGCGGGCATCTTGCAAAGTAAGATTAATCCCGAAAAACTGCGTTATGAAGCTGGAGATACAAATCGCCGGCTAACTTTTGCGGCGGAGGAGCACCATAAAGTGTATGACATGCTGCGTCAATCGGGGCTTGAGTGGACAATTGTCTGCCCTACTTATTTACCGGATGGTGTGGCAGTGGGTGACTACAGAACTGAGCGCGACTTGTTGCCAGAGGACGGTAAACAAATATCCGTTGGTGATACAGCTGCTTTTGCTTACGATGAACTACTGCAAGGCAATAATATCGGTTTTCGTGTAGGAATTTCATATTAATAAACAGAGTAGTACTGTCGTTGTCAGTGCTATTTTTGCTCGGAAAAGCATCACTCTTTTATGGAGTGATGCTTTTTATTTGGAAAATAAAAAGTTACTTTGCTGGCCACAATAGTAACAATGTTTCATGTGAAACACTTTGTTGTTAACCCCATAGTAACGGGCAAAACCCCCCATCCCGATTGAAGTTTCACTTTATAAATTAGTTCCAAAAAATGGCTGAAATGAAAATGAAGATCATCCGTTATTCTTCTTTCCCAAGCAACTGCAATTTTTACTTGAACGTTGTAACCACTCTTGTCTCTCGGTGAAACTGTCGTGATTATTTAGCCAAAAGTGAGGCGGAAACGTACTAGTCTAAATGAAGACCTTATTATTATCTTATTTAAGAAAATGGTTAATCAACAGACGTGGAATAAGTGAGTAGTATATTTCATTAAATAGTTATACTGCTATTTCACTCATCAGCGCATGCGTATTCCCCTCAGTATCATTGAAAAACACCATCCACGTTTCTGTGGAGTCCATTTTTGCGACGATATGCGGTTTATCGATAAATGAAACTCCTTTTTCTTTCATCTGACTATAGCTTTGTTTGATGTCATCTACTTGAAAATAAAGGACTGAACTTGCGTTTGTGAATTGTTCTGTTTCGGGCAGACTAAGCATTAAACGGACGTCATCGCAGTCGAAGAAAGCCATTGTATCCGTGTTGAATAAAAGTGGTAGTTCAAGCAAATCTTTATAAAATGAAATAGCCCGATCGATATCATTTATAGGTATGCCAATCTGGCCAATATTTTTCAATTTTGTCATAAATAGTCCCGCTATTCAGTCATCTCTTTATTTAGTATAGCATATCGATTTTTTATTTAACGAAATGGAGGAGCAAGTAGATGGACGTTCTTTATAGTGGTTCGTTGAAAGAAGGTCACCCGTTTTATATACGAAGATTGTATTTGGAAGATCTTGAGGCGATTTTACATGTACAAAAAGAAATACTCCATGTCCTTGATAATCCAAGTTCATTATCTTCACTGTCAAAAAAAGAGTATGAATATATTTTGACCGGCGGCGGTAAGATGGTAGGAGTATTTGCAGATGGCTGGCTTGTTGCATTCCGTGCGCTACTTGTGCCAGGTGCGGATGAAGAACATCTCGGTTCAGATGTGGGACTCGATTCAACAGAATTGGGCTCTGTCATTTACCAGGAAATATCGAATGTATCCCCTCGGTATCGTGGACATCGCTTGCAAAAGATTATGGCGGAAGTTTTAATGGAGCAATTGAGAAAAGAGGACTATAAATATGTCTGCGCGACAGTGGCACCATTCAATATTGCAAGTTTAAAGGACAAGTTTGCACAGCAGATGGAAATAGCCGCGTTAAAAAAGAAGTATGGCGGATTGTTGCGTTATGTTTTTGTAAAACAACTTCATAGAGAAGGGGAAGAGCGGAAAGAAGAGCAATTCATCCCAATGCAAGATACTAAATCTCAGCAAGATCTTTTAGAAGATGGGTGGCGAGGAACAGACATTTCTGGAGGCCCTGATGGATGGCTAGTGCGTTATTGTAAATAGGAAGTTTAGCCACTTTCGTAACAATTTAAAAAGGAGCGACTTCACCCAATCGAGTAAAGTCGCTTCCTCATCGTTTTACATCAATTTTGAAATGAACATCGTCGCAATTCCGAAATAAATCAAAAGCGACAATATATCGTTGATGGTAGTAATAAGCGGACCCGATGCAACTGCAGGATCTACTTTGAATTTGTGCAAGATAAGCGGAATGATAGTCCCCGCCAGCGTTCCGATAATAAGTGTGATAAGTAAAGAAGAGCCGACAACAAGGCCAAGTACAAAACTGCCTTGCCAAGTATAAGCAATAATCGAAATAACAACGGAACATACAATACCGATAATAATGCCGACTAACAGTTCTCGGAAAATAAGTTTTAACATTTTTTTCGTATCAAGATCTTCAGAAACAAGGCCACGCACGACGACAGCAAGTGATTGTGTTCCAGTATTTCCGGTCATGCCGGCAATCATAGGCATGAAGAAGGCGAGCGCGACAACGGCCTCAAGCGTCGCTTCAAAACGAGAGATAATGCTGCCGGAAACAAGTCCAATGAATAGCAGTAAAATTAGCCATGGCAAACGTCTTCGGGCAGCGACTAACGGTTTCGTTCTGAAGTCAATTGCTTTCCCGGAGGCGAGTAGCATTTCAATATCTTCGTTTGCTTCCCGGACGACAATATCAAGGACGTCATCCACCGTGATGATACCGAGCAGAACACCTTCGTCATCAGTGACCGGCATGGAGATGAAATCGTAACGACCAATAATTTTAGCTACTTCTTCTTGCTTGGTCAGCACGCCTACTTTCACGACGTTCTGTGACATGATTTTTTCTATCTTAGCGTTGGGTTCTGCAAGTAACAGATCGCGGTAAGAGACAACACCGATAAGTTTTTTGTCATCGTCAATGACATACAGATAATTCAAGTACTCTGCAAGTGCAGAGTAACTCTTCAGTTTTTTCACTGCACGCTCCACTGAATACGATTGATGAATCCATACGAAACGATTTGTCATTACACGACCGGCAGTTTTTTGCGGGTAATTCATGATCTGCCGGATGATGTCCATTTCTTCTTGTTTCATTTCAGCAATTAATGCATCCGTCTCATTTTGGGAGAGTCCAGATAACAGGAAGGCAAGGTCATCATTTTTCATAAGGTCTAAAATATCCGTAGAACGGGCAGGCCCGATTGTTCGTAAAGCATGAAGCTGATCATCCTGTGATAAGTGGCGTAATAATCCAGTTAATTCATCCAATGTAAGGAATTCTAAAAATAATGGCCGATGTTTCACAGGTAAATGTTTATACTGGTTTGCAATATCGAACGGTTTTAATTCCTTGATGATTTCATGGAACGTCTCTTTTTTTCCATCTTTCAATACTTGAATTAACGCAGTTGGGATGCCGTTCTCAAGATCTTTATGAGCCAACGTATACACCTCTCTTTAAAAGTGATGAGAGATGGATCAGTGTACTGCCGTTTCTCTCTCTATACCTTTATCCCCCATTCCATTCATCGGAAAACCATTTTCGTTTGTTTCATCCAAAGTAAAAACGTACTTAACTACCAGGGAGGCGAAGACGGTTTGAAAAAAAGCCAACTATTGAAATTGTTAGGTGTACTAGTGGTCGTTGTAACGATTGTCTTGTTTGTAAATAGATTTAACGACAAGGATAACCAGAACCATACTACCGCCCCGGACATTACTGCAGTGCCTGTTGCTAAAATTGATATCCCCCGTGAACCGTATGATTTCCATGCTATTGATGAAATTCTGAACGACCCTAGACTGCAAGGTGCGACAGCTACGCTGAGTATACGTGAGGCATCTACCGGAAATATTATCTATTCCCATCTAGGCGATACACGAGTCCATCCCGCCTCCGTTATGAAGTTACTGACAGGTGCGGCGGCGCTTGAAACACTTGGAGAGGAGCATATGTTCAAAACCGAGTTGTATATGGATGGACAAGTGAAGGATGGCGTACTGCGTGGCAATCTCTATTTAAAAGGGAGAGGCGACCCGACGTTGACACAGAATGATCTGAAGGCATTCGTATCCGAGTTAAAAGCGAAGGGAATCAGCTCTATCGCTGGAAACGTATACGGGGATGACACTTGGTATGATGACATAAGACTATCCCAAGATCTGAATTGGTCCGACGAACCCTATTATACAGGCTCCCAAGTGTCCGCACTGACACTGTCGCCAAATGACGATTATGACGCGGGCACGGTCATCGTTGAAGTAACCCCTTCTAAGAAATCGGGACAAGCGGGGAAAGTCGCCATGGTACCGGCGAATAACTACCTGACAATCGTCAACAAGACGCAAACAATAGCTAAAAAAGGCAGTAAGAGCATTACAGTTGAACGGCAACATGGCTCCAATACTCTCATCGTTTCCGGGACGATTCCGCTAGGCGCAAAAAAAATACGCAGCTGGTCATCGATCTGGGAACCGACAGACTATGCGGCAACTATTTTCAAGGATGCAATCGAACAACAAGGCATTACTTTTGTGGGGACACCGAAAGTCGAGCGTAAAAGAGTTTCCAAAGGGGCCACATTACTGACGTCAAAAAAATCAATACCGCTAAAAGAATTATTCATCCCCTTTATGAAATTAAGTAATAACGGACATGCCGAAGTACTGGTCAAAGAGATGGGACGTACGATGGGTGGAGAAGGCAGTTGGGATAAAGGGCTTTCAGTCGTAGAAGGTACGCTCGCTAATCTGGGGGTTGACACAAAAAACATGCTACTTCGCGATGGATCAGGTATGTCCCATAAAAATCTCGTCACGGCGAATGAAGTGACAAAACTGCTCTACACAGCACAGACAAAACCATGGTATCCAGCATTTCAGAAGGCGCTCCCCGTAGCGGGAAATGAAGAACGGTTTGTTGGAGGGACATTGCGCAATCGCATGAAAGGGACAGCGGCAGCGGGTAATGTCCAAGCCAAAACGGGAGCATTGAACGGAGTTACCGCGTTGTCGGGCTATGTTAAAACAAAAGACGGAGAAAAACTTGCGTTTTCTATTATGATTAATAACTATTTGAATGACACGACGCCTGAAATTCTAGACAGAATTGCTATTATACTTGCGAGTTATCAGTCAAAGTGAACTACCAAGTATGCAATGAAATGCATACTCCGTGAATATTTATGTTTAGCAGGAAAGGAATAGGGTACGAGATAGAGAGTAATCTAAAAAAACCGAAAACGTTCGGGATGATTAAAAAGGGGAGTATTTTATTATGGGGAAGTTGAAATCATTATTTCTATTGTTGACTGTTTCAATGCTCGTATTATCGGCATGCGGGACCAAGAAGGATGCCGGAGAAGAAAAAAGTGACGGCGACGGAAGCTATGAACTTATGAAAAAAGGAAGTCTGACGTTTGCCGCAAGCGGCGTTTATAAGCCATTTAACTTTGAGGAAAAAGGGGAATTAACTGGTTTTGATATCGAGATTGGTGAGGCGATTGCTGACAAGATGGGTTTAAAACCAAACCCTGTGACAAATCCTTTTGAAACAATCATGCAGGGACTCATCGGTAAAAAGTTCGATGCAATCATCGGATCGATGGCTTATACAAAAGAGCGCGCAAAACAGGCAAACTTTACTGAGCCTTATTACTACTCAGGCGGAATGATTTTTGTATCGGAAGATAATACGGACATAATGTCCGACGCTGATTTGAAAGGCAAAAAGATCGGAGTTGTGGCTCAATCTACATACGAAAAGCCGGCACAAACCCTTTCGGACGATATCCAATATTACAGCAGTGATGTTGTTGCACTGAAGGATTTGACTATAGAAGGTCGTCTCGATGCGGTTATCACGGCTGATATTGTTGGCTATGAAGCAATTGATAATGATTTTAAAATTAAGGAAGTCGGAAAGCCGCTATGGGTAGAGCAGCCATCCATCGCCGTCCGACCTGACAATGATGCATTAAGAGAAGCAATTGATAAAGCGTTGAAAGAAATAATTGAAGATGGCACGTATGAGGAAATATCGAAGAAATGGTTCGATCGGAATCTGCTAGACCTTGATCTGGAAGGTGTGGAGCTTTTAGAATGAATGACTCTACAGACTTGACTACGGAAAGAGGGAATAACTAGTGCCAGAGATATTTACAACACTTTATGAGGTATTCATACGAACGTACCCAGGTTTTTTAAAGGCAGCACTTATCACCTTGGAAATTACAGCAATTGCCCTCGTGCTGGGTACTGCACTAGGTATCATCTTTGCTTTAATGAAAATATCCAAATCAAAAATTTTGCAGGCAATCGCAAACCTGTATATTACACTAATCAGGGGGACTCCGCTGATTGTCCAAATCATGTTTCTCTATTACGGAATTACGAATATCGTCATCCTTTCGAATTTCTGGGCCGGTGCAATTGCGCTGGGTATTCATAATGGTGCTTATATCGCGGAAATTTTCCGGGGCGCCATACAGGGAATTGATCGCGGGCAAGAAGAAGCAAGTCTTGCGGTTGGTATGAACCGTCGGCAAGCAATGCGGAGAATTATTTTTCCGCAAGCGCTTCGCCGTGCGATTCCGCCACTTGGAAATCAGTTCATCATTACCATGAAAGATTCATCACTTGTATACGTTATCGGTGTTTCGGAAATGTTCGGACTGGCAAACAGGGAGGCGGCAGCATCATTCCAACCCTTTGAAACATTCCTGGTCGTCGGAGTGTATTATCTTGTACTCGTGCTAATCTTCTCTGCACTGCTGAAATGGTATGAGAAAAAGCTGGATGTTGACAGTATATGAGGAGGAAATTAAATGATTAAAACAAAAAACCTCCACAAGTCATTCGACGATCTTGAAGTGCTAAAAGGAATCGACCTTGACGTGGAAGCTGGGGAAGTTGTCGTACTCATTGGAGTCAGCGGCTCAGGTAAAAGCACGTTGCTTCGCTGTCTGAACTTCCTTGAAATGCCCAATGAAGGTGAAATTACAATTGATGGACGACTAGTCGATCTGAAGAAAGAGGACTTATCGAATGTGCGTGCCGAAGTAGGTATGGTATTCCAGCACTTTAATCTTTTCCCACATAAGACAGTGCTTGAAAACATAACGGAGGCACCCATCATTGTCAAAAAGATCAAGAAGGAACGGGCAGAGAAGGAGGCGCTTGTTATCTTGGAAAAAGTCGGCTTGTCTGATAAAGCAGACGTCTATCCAAGCAAATTATCAGGCGGTCAAAAACAGCGTGTCGCCATCGCCCGTGCACTCGCGATGGAACCAAAAGCGCTCTTGTTTGACGAACCAACATCAGCGCTTGACCCCGAACTTGTCGGAGAAGTGCTCCAAGTAATGCAAGACCTCGCAAATGATGGAATGACGATGGTCGTCGTCACTCATGAAATGAAATTTGCAAAAGAAGTAGCAGACCGGATTGTTATGCTGGACGAAGGCTGTATTATTGAAAACGCAGATCCGCATACATTCTTCAACCATTCGACCAACGAACGGACGCGCCAATTTTTAGAGATGGTTGACGTATAAGGTAGTGAATAGAAAAACTGTCCTACACCAGTTAATAGGTGTGGGACAGTTTTTTTGATTAGTAACAGTGTCTAGCAGGCGCCTTGCGCTTTTCTTTTGTCAGCGTTTCGGTTCATAATTCAACATCTTGAACATTTCCGACAGTTCTTCTTTGGTCAAGTCGCGCCACTGACCATTTGGCAGGTCACCTAGATGGATGTTCATAATCCGCGTTCGTTGCAGTTTCCGTACATTATAGCCGAGTGCAGAACACATGCGGCGGATTTGGCGATTTAAACCTTGCGTCAATGTCATGTTGAATTTACGTGGTCCAAGTTGTTTAACTTTGCATGGTTTTGTCACTGTATCTAAAATCGGGACGCCTGACTCCATCTGCCTGATGAATTCTTTTGTAATTGGCTGATCGACCGTAACAATATATTCCTTTTCATGGCCATTCTCTTCGCGCAGGATTTCATTGACGATATCGCCGTCATTTGTAAGAAGAAGAAGCCCATCCGAGTCTTTGTCGAGGCGTCCGATATGGAAAATACGCAGCGGATGGTTGATGAAGTCGACAACATTGCCTTTGATATGACGTTCTGTCGTGCTTGTAATGCCAACGGGTTTGTTAAGTGCGAGATAGACGAGTTGCTCCTCAGTCTTCACAAGTTTCCCGTCTGCATGAACTTCGTCACCAGCTTCGACCTTACTGCCTAACTCAGCAGGGAGTCCGTTAATTGTAATGCGTCCATCCTCAATCCACTTATCTGCTCCACGGCGGGAGACGATTCCGGCTTCGCTTAAGTATTTATTGATTCTCATTTATGTCATCCTATCCAAGAAATTTCTTTCCTCCATTGTAGCGCGTCTAAGGGAAATGTTCAAAATCATGAAGCCGGAGTTGCCATTAAAGCCGAAAAATTGTAATTACGCAAAAAGAAGATGCCTTGATTTCAAGTCATCGATGAATAAAACAGAAGAGGTTGACAATTAATTCTTCTTGTACTACGATGGGAATAACATTTTTTAAGAGACGGGCAGAAGGTACCGAGAGCGGTGCCGCCCACGATAGAAGAGATGAGAAGAGCATAGCTGAGAAATTATTGATTAAGAAGAGTAGCATGGGTGCGCGATTATAGAGAGTCGGTGGGTGGTGAAAACCGATTTGCGGCCAGTGTGAATGGACTTATGAGAGCCTATTTGAGTAATTATTCAAGTAGGACGTGAGATCCCACGTTACGGGATGTGTCTTTAAGGCACGCTAAGTGGAAGCAGGAATGCTTCAATTAGAGGTGGCAACGCGGTAAATTCCGTCCTCTGCAATCGGACTCCTATGTCCTTTTGCAGGGGACTTTTTTATTCCCAAAAAAGAGGAGAGTTGAGCTGAGATGAGTAGAGAACAGACGAGTTTACGGACGACAATGAAGAAATTAAATGGGGATTCGTTAACTCCCATATTGATTTTCAGAAGAATGCAGGGTCAACGAAAGTTTTTATTAGAAAGTTCTTCGAAGCATGAGGGTTCTGGGCGATATTCTTTCCTTGGGATGGATCCCCTGAAATCCTACAGCGGACGCAATGGAAGACTTGATGAACACGTTTATGCTACGGGCAAGAAATATGTACACGAGGGCGATTTGTTTGTGCTGTTGAAACGATTGATGCCGCGAGTTACGGATGATATTGAATTTCCTTTCACAGGCGGAGCGGTCGGCTACGTCGGTTACGGGGCGGGTTCCGACAGGGTGACGCGTTCCTACGATGATATGGGATTCCCGGATGTTAATTTCAATATTTATGAAACCATTATTATTTTCGATCATGTGTTGAATGAAGTGATATTGCTGCATACAGAAATTAATCCAGAACAAAGTACGCCTGATTTGGACGCATTGGCAGAAAGTATATTGTCCGGACCAGAAAAAGAAGAGTCAGCTTTTGCGCTATCGGATTATAGCTGTTCTGTCACGCAACAACAGTTTGAAGACTTGGTACGCGGTGCAAAAGAGTATATCGAGCAAGGAGAAGCAGAGCAAATCGTGCTGTCTAGACGTTTAGTAGCGGACTTTAACGGTGATCCGTTTTCATTATACCGAAAGCTAAGAAAACGGAATCCTTCACCTTATATGTATTATATGGAATTTGATGATCACATCGTTGTGGGCACATCCCCGGAAAGTATCGTGAGTGTATCGAATGGCAAAGTGATGACGAATCCGATTGCAGGGACACGCCGGCGCGGTATAGATAAGGCGGAAGATATAGCACTTGAAAAAGAGTTGTTGGCGGATCCGAAAGAACTTTCGGAACACGATATGTTGGTCGAGCTTGGACGGAATGACTTGAAAAAAGTGTGCCTTCCAGATTCGGTTCAAGTCACGAGTTATATGGAAGTCGTCCGTTACGAGCATGTTATGCATATTGTATCGGAAGCAGAGGGAATATTGTCTCCCGTGTTGCATTCATTGGACGCGTTAACGGCATGTCTTCCGGCGGGTACGGTAACAGGTACACCGAAAAAACGAGCAATGGAATTGATTGATGAATTGGAGAAAATGGACCGGGGTATTTACGGGGGAGCAATCGGTTATATCGGCTTCAATGGCAATATGGATTTTGCGTTGACGATTCGAACGATGGTCGTGAAAGACGGAAAAGCTTATGTTCAGGCAGGAGCAGGCATCGTTCAAGCGTCAGATCCGACAGCGGAATTCATGGAGACGGTCAACAAAGCCAAGTCTTTATTAGAAGTTGTTAACTAATTCAAGGATGAATAGATTGTAAGAAAGAGCTTAGTAGAGCAGAGGAGAGATTGAGATGAGAGGTTTTGTTAGACGAGTAGAGATGGGCGAGCATTTGATGTATGAAGAAATGGTGGAAGCTTCTAAGTTGATGTTCGATGAACAAACAGAATCGCAGGACGTAGTCGATTTCCTAGTTGCATTGTCACAAAAAGAAGAAACAGCCCATGAAGTTGCGGCTCTTGCTGCAGTCATGAAATCATTTGCACTTCGAGTAAATGTTGCGCGGGAAACATTTATGGATAACTGCGGAACAGGCGGGGATGGCTCAAATACTTTCAATATCAGTACGGCGTCCGCGTTCGTTTTGGCGGGAGCGGGAGCATCTATCGCTAAGCATGGTAATCGGAAAGTTTCGAGTGCTGCAGGAAGTTCAGATGTATTGGAAGCCCTTGGCGTTCATATAGACTTCAGCTTAGATGAAACCATCGAACTGCTTCAACAGGAAGGGATCACCTTCTTATATGCACCAAATGTTCATCCGAAAATGAAACGAATCGGAGCAATCCGGCAGCAAATTGGCAAGCCGACAATCTTCAATCTGGTAGGGCCTTTGACAAATCCAATCCCATTGAAAACACAGTTCACGGGTATTAACAGACCGGACTTCACGATGGAATATGCATCCGTATTGCGCATGCTTGGTAGAGAGCGGGCAATTGTCGTATCGGGAGCGGGTGGAATGGACGAAGCGTCACTTGCGGGACAAAATGCATTTGTTCTTCTTGATAAAGGCGATTTGATCCCATTTTCGCTGACAGCAGATGATGTGGGGCTTGGATATGCCCCAATTTCAGCTATACGTGGAGGCGACGCGAAGGAAAATGCAGCAACAATTCGGGCGGTTTTTAATGGACGACGCGGTCCTCATTTCGATACGGTCGTTTTTAATGCAGGCATCGGATTATTTGCAAATGGGCGAGCAGGGACAATTCAAGAGGGCGTCAAACAGGCGACTGACAGTATTTTATCTGGAAAAGCGTTGCAAAAGCTCGATGCTGTTGTAGCATTCAGTTCGAAAATCGGTATAAAGGCGGTGGCAAGATGACGATTTTGGATGAAATTTTACAAGAGAAACGACGTGAAGTACAGCAATTGCTAACACAACCGAGCGTGTTGCGGGAAGGTCGACCATCGCGCCCTTCTTTATTCAAAAGACTATACAACACAGAGCATTTGCAAGTCATTGCAGAAATGAAGCGTGCATCACCTTCCAAGGGACTTATCGCGGAAGGTGCGGATCCAGTTGCACAGGCTATTTCTTACTATAACGCGGACGCAGCGTGCATATCTGTATTGACGGATAGTCATTTCTTTAAGGGTTCTTTCGAGGACTTAGCAGCCGTGGCGGATAATGTTCCGATTCCATTGCTATGCAAAGACTTTATTGTCCATACCGTACAGATTGATCATGCAAAAAGTGCTGGTGCATCTGTCATTCTACTGATTGTTGCTGCTCTCACGGATGAAGAACTCAGCAATCTACATGCCTATGCTGTGGCATCTGGACTCGAAGTACTTGTGGAAGTACATGACGGAGCAGAACTGAAACGTGCAATCGCCATCGACGCGAAACTGATAGGCGTCAACAATCGGGATCTTCACACATTTAAAGTCGATCTAAAGAAGACTGAGGAGATTGCAGCTCTGTTTCCATTTGATGAGGAACGTGTGCTCATTAGCGAAAGCGGTATCTGGGAAACAGAAGATGCGTTATTCGTTGCGGATGCCGGTGCAAGTGCAGTCCTAGTGGGCGAATCGCTTATGCGAAGCGGTGCAGTCGATATAGCCATCCATTCACTTCAAGTCGCGTTATCCAGAGCAGTCCGATGACGAAAGTAAAAATTTGCGGACTACTGGAAAAGGAACATGTGAAAATGGCGGTCGACGCAGGAGTGGACGCCATAGGTTTTGTCTTCGCACCGAGCAAGCGACAAGTGACGATTGCCAAGGCACAAATGTTGGCAGAGAATATTCCGCCTGAGGTAATGAAAATTGGTGTATTTGTAGACGATTCACGGGCATTTATCGAAAAGACCTATCGAGAAGTGCCATTAGATTTTGTTCAATACCATGGAAATGAAAGCCCTGATTTCATTAATAAAATCGGACTTCCTTCCATTAAAGTGATATCAGTTCACAGCAGTGAAGATATAAAGCAGGCTGCACAATATGAGGCGGACTACTTTTTGTTCGATACACCTGGAACGGACTATAAAGGCGGCAGTGGAAGAATATTCGATTGGCAACTGATGAGAGAGTGCGATGTACAGTCGGATAGCATCATTCTCGCAGGGGGACTGAATGCGGAAAATGTCGGTGAAGCAATCCGGACTGTACAGCCATACATGGTGGATGTTTCAAGCGGCGTGGAAGTTATGGGAAGAAAAGATGAGAACTTAATGCGCACATTTATTAAGGTGGTCAAAGAGGAGGAGAGATGAGTTATGGTAAAAGAATTGGATGGTTCACAAGTATCCAAAGCAGGGCGGTACGGAAAGTTCGGCGGTCAGTTTGTTCCTGAAACGTTAATGACAGCGCTCATTGAACTGGAGGCTGCATACGATGAAGCGATTGCGGATCCGGGTTTCATGGAAAAAGTAAGTTATTACTTAAAGGATTTTGTTGGACGGGAGACACCGCTATATTTTGCAGAAAGACTTACAAAAGAAGCAGGCGGCGCCAAGATTTATCTTAAACGGGAAGATTTAAACCATACGGGCGCACATAAAATCAATAATACAGTCGGACAGGCGCTCCTTGCGATGCGCATGGGCAAAAAGAAAATTGTTGCGGAAACGGGGGCGGGTCAACACGGAGTAGCAACAGCAACGGTATGTGCCTTATTTAATCTTGAATGCGTTATTTATATGGGGAAAGAAGATATTCGCAGGCAGGAATTGAATGTTTTTCGCATGGAGTTGCTTGGAGCAAAAGTCGTTTCAGTCGATAAAGGTTCCGGGACACTGAAAGATGCAGTCAATGAGGCATTGCGCTACTGGGTGGCGAATGTGGAAGATACGCATTATATATTAGGATCTGCGCTTGGTCCGCATCCATTCCCGAGAATTGTTCGTGATTTCCAGCGTGTTATTGGTGTGGAAACGAGACGACAAATTGTGGAGAAAGAAGGGCGTCTGCCAGATGCAATTGTTGCGTGCATCGGTGGCGGGAGCAATGCAATAGGCATGTTCCATCCATTTGTAGATGATGAAGACGTTGCTTTGTACGGCGTTGAAGCAGCGGGAAGTGGCATTGAAACGGGGCTTCATGCAGCTGCGATTGCGGATGGCAAAGAAGGCGTTCTGCATGGGGCATATATGTATGTGTTGCAAGATGATGATGGATTCATCCAAGAAGCCCATTCCATTTCGGCAGGTCTCGATTACCCTGCTGTCGGACCGGAGCATTGCCATTTGCATGATATTGGGCGAGTTATGTACACATCAGTAACAGATACTGGAGCATTGGAAGGATTGCAGTTATTAGCGAAAGTAGAAGGAATTATTCCTGCGCTTGAAAGTGCACACGCTGTTCACTATGCATTAGAACTGGCAGGTACGATGGGTGAGGAAGAAATTCTCGTTATTTGCCTTTCAGGACGTGGTGATAAAGATGTCCAAACGGTACGCGATGCTTTAGGAGGTGGCTTGAATGACTAAGCAAGACTTAACCAACGCGATTACTAATTGTGTAAGTCGCGGCGATAAGGCGTTTGTACCCTATATACTGGCGGGCGATGGCGGGCTTGAAACGATAAAGAAAAATATTTTATTTCTCCAAGAAACAGGCGTCACTGCAATTGAACTTGGTATTCCTTTTTCAGACCCGGTTGCAGATGGCCCCGTTATACAAGAGGCTGGCGAACGCGCACTTGCTGAAGGGGTAACGCTTCGCAAAGTATTACAAGAACTCGCTTTATTCAACGATGAAGTAACGGTTCCACTCATCATCATGACCTATTTGAATCCGATTTTAGGCTATGGCATCAATGAATTTGCAAGGGATTGCCAGAACAGCGGGATTAGCGGTCTTATTGTGCCTGATTTGCCGTACGAGGAAAGTGGACTATTGCGTAATTCCCTTACAATATCTAAGATTGCACTTATTCCACTGGTCTCGCTAACGAGCCCGCCAGAACGGATTAAGAAAATAACAGCGGCAGCTGAAGGTTTTGTGTACGCGGTGACGGTAAACGGTATTACAGGGGTGCGGAATGGATTTGGCGAGGATCTTGCTGCCCATTTGGAGCAATTGAAAAAGGTAAGTCCTGTCCCTGTACTAGCAGGGTTTGGGATTTCAACGCCTGAACAGGTCCGGTCAATTGGTGCGCTTGCAGACGGAGTCATTGTTGGTAGCGCGATTGTTACTGCTTTTCATATGGGAGATTTAGATTTAATACATTCACTTGTAGATGCTTCAAGAAATGAAGTTCACCAGACTATCAACTGAAGTGTAGTAAAGATAGATATATGGACGAGAATATAAGAGAGTTGATCAGAAATCATGATTAAGATTTCAAAAAAGGCTCTCCCTTGTTACTCAGAATTTCTCTGAGTAACAAGGGGAGCCTTTTCAATCAATAACATTTTATTCAGTATTAAGTTGGAATCGGACAATAACCTTGCGGGGTACATGCCGGCGGTTTTGACCCTCCCCCGCCGTCTGTAGGTAATGGAACTGGAAGAGAACTTCCTGCATTGGCAATCGGAGCTACTGCAAACATCAACAATAATGCCCCCGATAGTAAAAACGTTTTTTTCTTCTTCACTATGTATCACCTCCCTATTAATTTGTACATCCTCTGTCTTCGTTGTTTTAATGTAAGAATCCTCTATATTTTCCGTCAAATTTAAAAAATGGTAGTAATTAATCAGATAATTTTATGTAGGAGAGTAAAAAGACCTGCCAAGTTGAGGGGTTATAAGTTCATTCACATATCCGGCCTTAAAAAAGTTAACTTATTAACCTTCTTTTTTTCTTATCCATTCAGTCCCAAAATCGACAAGCGGTTTCATCGGAACGACTTTGCAAAGGGCTTGACCCAACTTGCCATCAAGGACGATACCAGGGTTTATTCCCTCGAAAGCTTGGCCTAACGCTGGGAAAACGTCTGAATCGACATCGGCCATATCGAAAGTGGCCCAAAAACGTTCGCCGTCTTGCATGATAGCGGCTCCTTGAGGGGAAACTGTGAGTCCAGGGACCAGGTATTCGGATAAATGAAGAGCTGTACACGATTCATAACCGACACCAATCATAATGACTTTCACATTCGCCACCAACATTTTCCCGAGCGGAGAGCTCATTCCAAATGAATCTTCAAGCGGGTGTTCAGCCATCCATTCATCTGCATGTAGTCCCCATGCCATGAAGGAATGAGCGGGATGAGGACTGCGAATTGTTTCTGGGTGGCGGTGGAAGCAATCGGCAATTTTCCCCATTCCGCGCAGATGGGTTAAGCTAGGATTGTAAGCGGGGATAGATTGACGTATTGGTTCATGCCAGGCCTTCGGGACAGGTGGAAGCATCCAGTAAGATGGTTCAGAATTGTCGGCAGACTGTGCAGGCATGATAATTGTACCGTTACGAGTCACTGTTTCAATGAGTGATTCGACGACGGCTTGTGCACCGCCCGCAATCCAGCCCATCGACTTGAGGGATGAATGGACAATGATGTGGTCACCCGATTTGACGCCAAGTGTGCTAAGTTGTTCTTTTAGAGTTTCTTTTGATTGGAATGAAGGAGTTTGTTGAATAGCTTCAAATTCGGTCAAGTGAATCACTCAATTCTGTAGATATTTTCAAAAAGCATAACAATTAGTAGATGTTTTGCCAAGTTTAGTGAAACCTTTCTTGCGGACAAGCGTACATATATAAAAGGAGATGTGGTCAATGGATGCGAATGTGATTAGACAGGAAGTCGAAACGACATATGAGAAAGTGAAGTCGTTGGCAGGTTGGACGGTGGATAAAAACGTCGTGCTGACAATTACATCGTATTATGTCACATCCGAAAGGGAATTTGATGCGGAAAGTTTGAGTAGAGTGATGGATGCACTGAAAAGCAAATCAAGTTGGCTTTCTCCGCTCCGCGGCAATCTTCTTCCGATGATGGCAGCATTTCTAGATCAGCCTGGAGCGGATATTGATAAAGAAGTGAATCGTTTATTCGCGAAGCAGCAAGTTTTAAAAGGTTTAGGTTTCCGTAATACAATCCATTCGTATTTGGCTGCACTTCTCTTGACGAACGACACAAGTCTCTATGAAAATGAAGCACGTCAAGCTAAAAAGCTATATGATGCGATAAAAAAACGACATTTCTTCTTGACGTCTGATGATGATTACGCATATGCAGTATTGTTGGGTAAAAGAGGTGCCGATCCAATGGAGCATGCCAAATCGATGCGAGTGTATTATGATGCACTGCGGACTGAGGGATTCCGGTCGGGGAATGAACTGCAATGGCTGTCACAGGTAATGACTTACATACAAATTAAATTTGAACCGAGTCTTGTAGCAAGGGCAGCAGAAGTCCTTATCCATTTTAAGCAGAATACGAAAGTGCGGCCTGTTCATTATCCAATGATTGGATTCCTAACTGTTTTTGGGATAGATGATGCAGAATTAAAGAATATTGTCGAATTGACACACGCATTGGAAGAATCAAAACCATTTAAATGGAATCGGGAAATGGCACTCTCTATTGCGATTGGGTATATTATGCATCAGTTAACTGAAAGTGCAGAAGCGGCAAGTGTCAGTCTTGCAACGTCAGTTGAATTAATTATACAAGCGCAGCAAGCGGTAATGGCAGCAACGATTGCGGCAATGGTTGCATCTTCCTCAGCAAGTTCATCAAATAATTGAATTGGCATCCATGTTTTGATGGAAAAAATGGCGGAACTCGTAATAATTCTGTCGAAGATATCTTTTCTGAACAATAAAAAACGATTTCATTCAAATTTTGAATGAAATCGTTTTTTGTGTTTAATAAATAATGTGACAAATTATTTTTCAAAAAAGATTAAGAATATTTCGGTTTAGAAAGTGCTTTAAAACCAACGTTTGTAACCTGTTTGTCATATATGAAATATACCGAGGTTTTAATATTCTAAAAAAATAGTGTTGTCATCTATAAATTTGTATAGTATATTGGTGCAAGCAAACAAATATCAGA
Source organism: Sporosarcina sp. FSL K6-1508 (assembly GCF_038007465.1). Lineage (NCBI taxonomy): Bacteria > Bacillati > Bacillota > Bacilli > Caryophanales > Caryophanaceae > Sporosarcina > Sporosarcina sp. FSL K6-1508. The sequence continues at coordinate 925,118 of NZ_JBBOXF010000001.1, forward strand.
AAATTTACTATACACAGTTTGGGAGTTTAAGTAATGTAAGGAGGAAGTTTTCTTGGGAAATCCAGTATTGGAAATTGAGAATCTACGCACATCGTTTAGCATCAAGGGTAACTACTACGCGGCGGTAGATGATGTTTCCTTAACAGTCCATGAGAATGAGGTCGTCGCAATCGTAGGAGAATCGGGTTGCGGGAAAAGTGCACTCGCTCTTTCCATAATGGGCCTTCATAATCTGAAAACTACGAAGCTTGAAGGACAAGTTAACTTTAAAGGTCAGAATCTTTTGAACCTGCCGGTATCTAAATTGAATAAGGTTCGCGGCAAAGACGTGGGAATGATTTTCCAAGATCCAATGACTGCACTTAATCCGTTAGCCACGATCGGTAGACAGATTGAGGAACCGATGGATTACCATATGAAACTTTCGGCAGCAGAAAAGAAAAAACGTGTCCTTGATTTACTCCGGCGTGTAGGTATTAAAAATGAACAGCACGTCTTTGGGCAGTACCCTCATGAACTGTCTGGCGGTATGAGGCAGCGTGTGGTTATCGCAATCGCACTTGCTTGTGACCCAGTTCTTGTAATAGCGGATGAGCCGACGACAGCATTGGACGTAACGATTCAAGCGCAAATCATGGATCTTATGAAAGAACTTCAAAATCAAATTAAATCAGGCATTATTCTTATAACACATGATCTTGGGGTCGTAGCAGAAATGGCTGACCGTGTAGCGGTTATGTATGCGGGTGAAGTGGTCGAAATTGCTGAAGTTCGTGAACTCTTTGCGAATCCTTTACATCCTTATACCCGTTCGTTATTAAATTCAATCCCGACTAATTTGGAATCAAAAGAAAAGCTTCATGTTATAGAAGGAATTGTCCCTTCTATACAGAAGCTTGATCGGATAGGCTGCAGGTTTGCTCCGCGTATTAAATGGATTCCTGAGGAAGACCATGAAAAGAATCCTAAACTAAACGAAGTACAACCAGGTCATTTTGTCCGTTGTAGCTGTTACAAAAACTTCCACTTCCCTGAGGAGAGAGTAGGAGCAGAAAATTATGTCACTACTTAAAGTAAATAATTTAAAAGTACATTATCCGATACGAGGAGGTTTTCTCCGTCGGGTGGTCGATCAAGTCAGGGCAGTTGATGGCGTCAGTTTTGAACTTGAGCCAGGGGAGACGTATGGCCTTGTTGGTGAGTCAGGTTGTGGGAAAACGACAACTGGGCGCGCAATTATCGGGCTCAATAATTCAACGGACGGAGAAATCTTATTTGAAGGCAGTGACCTTGCAAAACTAAAACGTGCAGATAGAAGACAACATATAAAAGACATTCAAATGATTTTTCAAGATCCTTACTCTTCATTGAATATCCGGAAAAACGTCTTGAACATTATTGCGGAACCACTCCGCAACTTCGAACGCATGTCACCAGGTGAAGAATTAAAACGGGTACAAGCGCTCGTTGAACGTGTCGGTTTGAATCCTGAATCAATTTATAAATACCCGCATCAATTCTCGGGGGGACAAAGACAACGAATTGGAATTGCACGCGCACTTACATTAAATCCGAAATTGATTATTGCGGATGAACCTGTATCGGCGCTTGATGTATCTGTACAAGCGCAAGTTTTGAACTTCATGCAGGAAATTCAAAAGGAATTTAATTTAACCTATTTATTTATCTCTCATGACTTAGGGATCATACAGCATATGTGTGACCGTATCGGTATCATGTATAAAGGCCGTTTTGTTGAAGAAGGAACAGCTTCTGATGTTTACAATAATCCACAACACTTATACACGAAAAGACTTATTGCTGCAATTCCAGAAATGAATCCGGAAAAGCGATTTGAGAAAACGCATCTCCGCCAGTCCATCAATGAAGAATACCGAGCAGACTATGATAATTATTTCGATAAAGATGGACGGATGTTTGACCTGAAAAAGGTTTCTGATACACATTCCGTTGCAGTGCAATAAAGGGGGATTATGAAAAAATGCTAAAATTCATCTTTAGAAGAATACTAATCATGATCCCGCAATTGATTCTTCTGAGTTTGATTATATTTGTGCTTGCGAAGGCAATGCCAGGTGATGCCATCACAGGAGCTTTCGCCGGAGATCCGAATGCGACTGCAGAACAAATAGAACAGATTCGTGAAAAACATGGATTAAATGATCCGTGGTATGAGCAGTATGGACGCTGGATTGGAAATGCAGTCCAAGGTGACTTCGGAATGTCTTATATGTATAAGCAACCGGTCACTTCTTTACTTGCCGGAAGGGTCGCAAATACGGTCCTGTTAGCATTAGCCACATTGATTGTCACGTATTTAATCGCCATCCCACTTGGAATTGTTGCGGGAAGGTGGACAGACACATGGGTGGATAAAATGATTGTCACCTATAATTACTTTGCATTTGCTACACCGCCATTCGTTTTTGCGCTTCTAATGCTATTCCTTTTCAGCTTCATTCTCGGTTGGTTCCCTATCGGGGGTAGTGTCGATATAAAATTTGAGGTCGGCTCATGGGATTATATTGTTAGTAAAGCAAAACACCTTGTCTTACCAGTCATGTCAGGAGCACTTCTCGCCACATTCGGAACAATCCAATATTTGCGAAATGATATTATTGACACGAAACTGAAAGACTTTGTCAAAACGGCTCGTGCAAAAGGGGTACCTGAAAGAAAAGTTTATACACGCCATATCTTGCGGAACTCACTTATACCGATAGCTGCCTTTCTAGGTTATGAAATAACTGGTCTTATCGGCGGATCCATTTTCATTGAATCGATTTTCAGTTATCCCGGACTCGGACAACTTTTCTTAACATCAATCGGCGCTCGTGATTTCACTGTTGTTACGGCCCTTGTCATGATTTTAGGCACGGCCACAATCGTGGGAACAATGCTATCGGATATCATCTTGAGCATTGTAGATCCACGCATCCGAGTTGAATGATGAATAGGGAGGAAAGGGGAGGGAAAACAGATGAAAGATACAATATCTCTAAATGAGAAGCAGCTCATGGCTCAAGAAAAAATTAATAATCCATCGTTCATAAAAACGATTTGGCGTGAAATTAGGAACGACAAAATGGCGCTAGGATCACTTATCCTACTTACGATTCTTTTGTCGGCCGCCTATCTATCTCCGTTATTTATCGATCAGACACAACTAGTAAGGGTTGACTTTAAGAATATCCATAAACCACCTTCCGCAGAACATTGGCTCGGAACAGATGACGGTGGCCGGGGAATTTTCGGACAACTGTTGCTTGGTGCAAAAAACTCATTCACAATCGGAATTTGTGTCACATTGATTGCAGGTTTGTTAGGTTTAACAATAGGACTCATTGCAGGTTTCTTCGGTGGCCTCGTTGATAATATCATTATGAGAATTATTGACTTTCTGATGGTTTTGCCATCACTTATGTTCATTATCGTTTTTGTAACAATCGTACCTAATTACACGATATTCAGTTTTATCCTTATAATGAGCGCCTTCGCCTGGTTTGGGAAAGCGAGACTCATCCGTTCAAAGGGACTTGCAGAAAGGGAGCTAGATTATATTAATGCTTCCAAAACGTTAGGAACACCAAGTTGGAAAATTATGTTTTTTGAAATGTTCCCTAACTTGAGTTCCATCGTTATTGTGAATATGACACTTACTCTTGCAGGAAATATCGGGTTGGAGACCGGCCTCACATTCCTTGGTTTCGGTCTTCCTACAGGCACACCCTCTCTTGGGACGCTAATCGCTTTTGCGAGAAATCCTGATATTGTGCAAAATAAGTGGTGGGTATGGTTACCCGCAGCATTACTGATCCTAGTAATGATGCTGTGTATAAATTACGTCGGCCAAGCGGTCAAACGCGCGTCTGACGCAAGACAAAGATTAGCCTAAAAAAATAGGGGAGGTAATACAATTGGCAAAGAAGCAACTTATGATGCTCGTCAGCCTTATGCTAGTTCTTAGTGTATTCCTGGCTGCATGTACGGGTAAGGAAAAGACTGAAGAAGAAGAGAAAGATCCAGCAAAGCCTGCAGAAGAAAAGGCGGGAGAAAAGGTAGAAGAAAAAGAAGGGAATGAAGAGATTACATTCCCAGTAGAAGTTTCTAATAAAGCCGAAGTAGTTGAAGATGGAGAACTAGTTTACGGACTTGTATCAAGTGACCCGTTCAAAGGGACTCTCTCTCCAGTATTCTATAGCGATGCACCAGACGCTAACATTATGCAATTCTTTGCTGAAGACTTTCTAGCGGCGGATGGGGATTACCTCATTACGAGCGATGGGGCAGCGACATATGAGATTTCTGATGACAATAAAACAATTACGATGAAACTTAAAGATGGTGTGAAATGGCATGATGGAGAGCCCGTAAAAGCATCTGACCTACTTTACTCGTATGAGATTATTGGTCATCCGGATTACACGGCTTCACGTTACCAATTCTCAATATCTAATGTTGAGGGAATGCCTGCTTATCACGAAGGTAAAGCTGATACAATTTCTGGTATAGAAATTTCCGATGACGATAAAACAATTGCTATTACATTTACAGAAGCAACACCGTCTATAATGTCCGGAGTATGGACAGCACCTACGCCTAGACACTATCTTGGTGACATAACAACTGGCGAGACTACAATTGAGGAAATTGAAAGCTCTGACAAGATTCGTACAGCACCGATTGGTTTCGGTCCATATAAAGTTAAAAAAGTTGTTCCAGGTGAATCTGTTCAGTATGAAAGATTTGATGATTATTGGAGAGGGAAACCGAATCTAAAATCAATCGTCTTGAAGGTTGTCAACAGTGCATCAATTCTTCAGGCACTTGAAAAAGGAGAAGTCGATATTGCAGAGTTCCCAACTGATCAGTACTTGAATGCGAAGGATTCAGAACAGTTTGAACTCCTTGGTCGAATAGGTTTGGTCTATACGTATATCGGTTTTAACCTTGGTTCATATGATGAAGCGAAAGAAGAAAACGTAATGGATCCAGATTCAAAACTTGCTGATAAGCGCGTTCGCCAAGCGATGTGGCATGCAATGGATAACGAAGTAGTTGGTAAAGAGATGTATCATGATCTCCGTATCCCTGCAACAACGCTTATCACTCCAGTAATAGGTTTCCATGATTCTGAAAACCCAGGACGTCCATATGATCCTGAAAAAGCAAAAGCGCTTCTTGATGAAGCTGGATTTGTAGATGTAAATGGTGATGGCTTCCGTGAAGATGCGGACGGCAATGAATATGTACTGAACTTCCTTACAATGTCGGGTGGAGAAGTAGCTGAACCACTTGCGCAATGGTATATACAAAACTGGGAAGACGTTGGTCTTAAAGTTGAGCTTTTAGACGGACGCTTACACGAAATGCAAGCATTCTATGACATGCTTCAAACTGGCCGCAAAGACATTGATGTTTTCCAAGGAGCTTGGTCGATTGCTTCAGATCCAGATCCTTCAGGAATTCACGGTCGGAAATCAGTCTCTAACTACTCTCATTACACAAGCGAAAAGAACGATGAACTACTTGCAGCAGGCACTTCTGTAAAAGCATTCGATGCAGACTACCGCAGGGATATCTACAATCAATGGCAAGAAATGATGGTTGAAGATGTATCACTAGCTCCAACACTTTATCGCTATGACCTTGAAGCGGTTAGCAAACGTGTTGTTAACTATTCAATCGACCCAGGTTCTGACCTATGGTTGTATGAAATGGGTGTAAGTGAATAAGTAAGCATTAAAAGTACCGTTACCTGGTTTAGTCTGGGTAGCGGTTTTTCTTTCATTCAAAAGATATTTTAATATTCATAAATTTTTGATAGTATTGTTATTAATTAGTAAAAGGGATGTTGTTATATTTGTAGATGAAAAAGAGCTTGGGGGGCATTTTTTGAAAATATATGTATCTATTGATATGGAGGGTATTACAGGATTGCCGGATTACACATTTGTTGACTCAGCTAGTCATAATTACGAGCGTGCGCGGCGTATTATGACGGAGGAGGCAAATGCAATTATCTATGCGGCATTTGAAAAAGGAGCGGAGCAGGTCCTTGTTAATGATAGCCATTCCAAAATGAATAACCTTCTTGTCGAAGAAATTCATCCGGACGCGGATCTTATCACGGGCGATTTGAAACCGCTCTCCATGGTGCAGTCGATTGACGAAACGTTTGCAGGAGCAATTTTCGCCGGATACCATGCCCGTGCCGGACAACCTGGTGTAATGAGCCATTCGATGACTTTTGGTGTGAGGAATATGTACATCAATGACGTTGAAATCGGAGAACTTGGTTTCAATGCGTACGTTGCAGGACATTTCGGTGTACCCGTTATCATGGTTGCCGGAGATGACGGGGCATGCAGGGAAGCAGAGGCACTCATCCCGGGCGTGGTAACGGCAGCTGTGAAACAATCGATATCCCGCTCCGCTGTTCAAACACTTCATCCGCAAAAAGCACATGCATTACTTGAAAAAAAGACAGCCGAGGCGATTGCGAAATGTACGTCGATTCAACCGCTCGTCCCACCTGAAAGCCCGGTACTTCGAATTGAATTTACAAACTACGGACAGGCAGAATGGGCGGCTCTTATGCCAGGCTGTGAAATTGAGCAAGGTACAACAATTGTGAAGTTCGAAGCAAAAGATATCATTGAAGCGTATCGAGCGATGCTTGTTATGGTTGAACTTGCAATGCAGACAAAGTTTTGCTGAGGGGGAATGGTGCATGGCGGTATATATAGTCAAACGATTTTTCATGATGATTGCTACGATCCTTATCATCGCGACACTGACCTTTTTCCTGATGCATTCAATACCTGGATCACCATTCGATGAAGAGAGGACCTCGAACCCGACGATACAGGCAAATCTTGAAAAGTTTTATAAACTTGATCAACCTGTAGCGGTCCAATATGTGCATTACTTGAAATCCATTGCGACCTTCGATTTTGGACCTTCCATTAAAAAGCCGAATGAATCGGTGAATACCTTGCTGGCCAGGGGGTTCCCCATATCATTTGAACTTGGGATGGTGACCATCCTCGTTGCAGTCATATCAGGTATTATTCTCGGTACATTTGCAGCGCTACGGCATAATGGCATTATCGATTACATGGCAATGACGTTTGCTGTCGTTGGGATATCCGTTCCGAACTTTGTGCTTGCGACGTTATTGATCCAACAGATTGCAGTCAACTTGCAGTGGCTGCCGCCCGCGACTTGGAGTAGTCCACTCCATATGATCTTGCCGACGCTGGCACTGGCAACGGGTCCGACGGCCATCATCGCGCGGCTTACACGGGCAAGCATGCTTGAAGTGTTAACGCAGGATTATATGAAAATGGCACGTGCAAAAGGACTGTCGCCGTTTCGAATTGTTGTGCGCCATGCACTTCGCAATGCACTCATGCCAGTCGTTACGATAATGGGAACGATGCTTGCAGGGATTTTGACGGGAACTTTTGTTATTGAACAGACTTTTGCTATACCAGGAATGGGAAAATACTTCGTTGAAAGTATTAATAATCGGGACTATCCGGTCATTATGGGGTCGACGGTTTTCTATAGCGCGTTTCTCGTCTTCATGCTGTTCCTTGTCGATATCGTATACGGCTTTCTGGATCCGCGCATTAAATTGCACAAGAAGGAAGGTGATGTGTAATGGTACAGAATGATCAGCGTGTAAGTGTTCCGGATGAGTGGTTTAGGCCGAGGGAGAAGGGCGCGGATGAAGGGGAATCAGTTGTCAGGCCATCCTTGTCATACTGGAAAGATGCTTGGCGGTGCTTAAGGGAGAACAAATTAGCGATGGCTGGACTTATTTTTCTTATTGTATTGACGCTGTTTGCGATATTTGCCCCGATACTTTCTCCGTATTCCGTGACGGGAACGGATTACCCGAATCAGAATAAAGCCCCTTCCGCGGGACATTGGTTTGGGACGGATGAAGCGGGGCGCGATGTCTTTACTCGCACATGGTATGGTGCACGTATTTCATTGTTCGTAGGTGTAATGGCAGCGTTAATCGATTTCTTCATTGGCATCATTTACGGCGGTATAAGCGGATATAAGGGCGGTCGGACCGATACCATCATGATGCGTGTTATTGAAATATTATATGGTTTACCCCACCTGCTAGTCGTTATTTTGCTGATGGTCCTCATGGGAGCTAGTTTGACGACCATCATCATTGCACTGACGATAACAGGCTGGGTTGGAATGGCCCGTATTGTGAGAGGACAAGTACTGCAAATTAAAAACTATGAATTTGTTACGGCATCGAAATCATTCGGGGCAAAGACACCGAGGATTATCCGGAAAAACTTGTTGCCGAATACGATGGGTCCAATCATCGTCCAAATGACATTGACCGTACCAAGTGCAATCTTCGCGGAGGCGTTTCTGAGTTTCCTTGGACTCGGCATCCAGACCCCATTTGCAAGCTGGGGGGTCATGGCGAACGATGCACTGCCGGTTATCTTGTCTGGACATTGGTGGCGACTGTTCTTCCCGGCATTTTTCATATCAATGACAATGTTTGCATTTAACGTCCTTGGTGACGGTATGCAGGATGCGCTCGATCCGAAACTAAGGGGGTGATGGATTTTGGATGAACACCAATTGGCCAATGATAAGGTGCCTGTCCATAATCGGCAGGAAGATGTGCTAATCGCAGAGTGGCAAGGCGATACAGAGAAACAGAGTGGCAAAAAACGGAAACGGAAAACGGCTTCTAGTGAAGAAGTGCTTACGGTAGAGAATCTGCACGTATCATTCAAGACGTTCGGCGGAGAAGTACAAGCTCTGCGGGGTGTGTCGTTTAAACTATATAAAGGAGAGACACTCGCAATTGTAGGAGAATCAGGATGCGGAAAAAGTGTCACAGCCAATACGATTATGGGGTTAATCCCGCAGCCGCCTGGGGAAATAAAAAATGGGAAAGTGTTGTTCAAAGGGAAGGACCTGACAAAACTGAGTAAAGCGCGCCTTCGAAAAATACAGGGCGTTGATATATCGATGATTTTCCAAGATCCGATGACTGCCTTGAATCCGACGCTGCAGATTGGTGAACAATTGACAGAAGGATTTCGGACACATCACAAAGTGAGTAAGGCTGACGCACGAAAGAAAGCGATCCGGATGTTGGAAGTGGTGGGCATCCCGAATCCCGAAGAGCGGTTGAAACAATACCCGCATCAATTTTCCGGCGGGATGAGGCAAAGAATTGTCATCGCAATTGCGCTGATCTGCGAACCGGAGCTTCTAATTGCGGACGAGCCGACGACCGCCCTCGATGTTACAATCCAGGCCCAGATTCTTGAGTTGTTTGATGAAATCCAAGAAAAAACAGGCGTGTCAATCATTCTAATTACGCATGATCTGGGCGTGGTTGCCAAAATTGCTGATCGGATTGCGGTCATGTACGCCGGCAAGGTGATTGAAATTGGAGAGAAGCGTGAGATTTTCTATACGCCGCAACATCCATATACAAAGGGTTTGCTTAATTCAGTACCAAGGCTTGATTTGAAAGAGGAAGAGTTGCAGCCGATTGAAGGGACGCCGCCGGATTTATTCTCACCGCCTAAAGGCTGTCCGTTTACGGCGAGGTGTCCGTTCGCGATGGATGTCTGCGGTCATGTCTATCCGGGAACGACACAATTATCGAAAGACCATGCAGTCGATTGCTGGCTGCAGGATGAACGTGCGAAACTGGTTTTCGCCTAAACGGTGGCAATATGCACAAAAGTGCTTCCATATTCATAACAAACAGAGGGGGATTTTGTATGAAGAAGTGGTTGACGTTTATCATTGTAGCGATGCTCGCTATCGTACTGGCGGCTTGTACAGCAACGAAGGATGCCGGGAAAGAACCGGAGAAGGATAAGGATGCCGGAAAGAAAGAAGAAGGAACGAAGGCTGAGCCGGTAGAAGCAGAAAAAATCCTCTATTTGAATAACGGGGAGGAGCCGACATCTTTTGATCCATCGGTTGGTTTTAACGCTGTTTCGTGGAGTGCTTTGAATAACTTGATGGAAGGATTGACGCGTTTATCAGAAGATCACCTGGCTGTAGAGGCGACAGCGGAGAAGATTGACGTTTCCGAAGACGGTCTAACGTACACATTCACAATCCGTGAAAACGCGAAATGGTCGAATGGAGATTCAGTCGTCGCAGGAGATTTTGTCTATGCGTGGCGTCACATGCTTGACCCGGAGACAGCATCGCCCGCTTCATTCCTTGCGTATTTCATTGAGGGCGCAGAAGCATATAATAACGGCGAAGGCACTGTGGAAGATGTTGCAGTTGAAGCACCGGATGACAAGACGTTTGTCGTGAAATTAACATCGCCGAATGAAGCGTTCTTAAATGTCATTACAAATCCGAGCTTCTTCCCGATTAATGAAAAAGTAGCGACTGCCGATCCAAAATGGTTTACAGAAGCTTCGTCGTTTGTTGGGAACGGTCCTTTCAAATTAACATCATGGGATCATGATGTAAGTCTTCTATTTGAAAAAAATGAAAATTATTGGGATGCAGATGTCGTGAAGCTTGATAAGGTAGAGTGGGCCATGGTGAATGATCCGACAACTGAGTATCAGATGTACCAATCAAATGAATTAGACCAATCAGGAGTGCCGCCTGAACTTGCAGAACAGTTGAAAGATAGCGATGAACTGCGCATCGATGACCAGGCAGGATTATACTTCTACCGATTCAATACTTCGATGGAGCCTTTCACAAATACCAAGATTCGGAGAGCATTCGGACTCGCGGTTAATCAGGAAGAAATCGTCGACTATGTAACGAAGAATGGTGAGAAGCCAGCGCACGGTTTCGTGACATATGGATTCATCGGTCCAGACGGTAAGGAATTCCGAGATTCCGTTGGTAAACTTGTTGAGTTCAATCCGGCTGAAGCGAAAAAGCTTCTAGAAGAAGGAATGAAAGAAGAAGGCTACACGGAATTGCCAAAAGTGGAATTGACGTATTCAACAAGTCCGTCGCATCAAAATATTGCGGTAGCACTACAAGCGAAGTTTAAGGAAGTACTTGGCGTTGATGTAGTATTGCAAAACGTTGAGAGCGGAGTTTTCGCGTCGGAACAAAAAGAGTTTAAATACCAGATGTCCCGCTCCTCCTTCTTACATGACTATGCGGATCCTGTGAATGCACTTGAAAGCTTCATCACGGACTCGTCCATGAACCGGACGACATGGTCGAATGCTGAGTATGATAAGCTTATTACGGATATTAAAAATGAGACAGATGAAAACAAGCGTTGGGAATTGCTGAAACAGGCTGATCAGCTTCTAATGGAAGAAATGCCTGTCTTCCCGATTTACTATTACAATCAGTCTACGCTTGAAAAACCGGGCATAACTGGAATTCTGCGTCATCCGGTTGGCTATCTCGATTTGAAATATACGGATAAGAACTGAGTGACAGTCGCGGCGTCCGTTGTGGCGCCGCGTTTTGAATTTATGGAGAAACCCGTATAATTGAATGTTGGGAATTGTGTCTGAATTGACTTGGTGACTGTCACCCAAATGCTTGTCCCCTCCTCCCGATAAAGAAAGGAAGTTTTTTGAATGAAAATACGACCACAGCGTCTGCAAAAAGGTGACACGATTGGTATTATCGCTCCGTCGAGCCCACCGAATCAGGAGAATTTAGAGAAATCACTTGCATTTCTTGAACAGCTCGGCTTGAAATGGAAGTTTGGTAAACATGTGAGTAAAGTCCATGGTTATCTCGCGGGAACGGACGACGAGCGACTTGAGGACTTGCAAGACATGTTTGCGGATCCCGAAATTAAAGGAATTATCTGTGCAGGCGGAGGATATGGATCGGCTCGCTATGCAGATAAAATAGATTTGCAATTTATGAAAGAAAATCCTAAAATCTTTTGGGGTTTCAGCGACATCACATTCTTGCATACCGCGATGGGACTATACTCTAATCTCGTCACATTTCATGGCCCGATGCTTGCCTCTTGTGTCGGAAAAGAGTCGTTTCATGAACTGTCTGCTAAAATGTTCCAACAGTTATTCGAGCCGATGGAACTTCATTACACGGAAGCGATCGCACCCTTGGAAACGATTAGGGGCGGTATTGCGCAAGGTGAACTTGTTGGTGGAAATCTGTCACTGCTCGTAAGTGGAATTGGTACAAAGTTCGAAGTGGACACGAAGGGAAAACTTCTCTTTATAGAAGATGTAGGCGAAGAACCCTACAGAGTCGATGGCCTTCTTAATCAGCTCCGCATGGCCGGTAAGCTTAAAGAAGCAGCGGGGATTGTCATCGGCGACTTCTCGGATGCGGAACCGAAAAAACGAAAAGAAACACTGACGCTCGATGAAGTGTTCGCGGATTACACAGCTAATCTAGGGGTGCCAGTTGTGAAAGGATTCAAAATCGGCCATTGCCAACCACACTTTGCCATACCACTTGGCGTTGGGGCAAAGCTCGATGCGGATAATAAGACGTTGACGATATTGCCCGGCGTGGAATAAAAGGGGGATGAAACATGCTGATCCGCTCTATTGAAACAATTCCAGTTGCAGTGCCACTCATCAAGCCCTTCAAGACGGCACTTCGGACGGTCCATACCGCTTATGCAGTCTATGTGAAAGTAATCTGTGAGGACGGACGTACAGGGTGGGGGGAAGCGCCGCCGACTCATGTCATTACGGGGGATTCAGTCGGCAGTATTACATATGCCGTCGAAAAAGTGATTGCCCCCCCGCTGATCGGACTCGATATCAGGCGCCGAGAAACGATATTTAACACATTGAACCGTTCGATTGTCCACAATACAAGTGCGAAAGCTGCAATCGACATGGCAATCCATGATTTACTGGGTCAACAAGCGGACATGCCGCTCTATCAATTACTTGGCGGCTACCGGAATGAATTCGAAACGGATTTCACAGTGAGCGTCAACAGCCCCGAAGAGATGGCAGATGATGCAGGACGTTATAATGCCGATGGATTCGATGTACTGAAAGTGAAAGTGGGCATTGGAGATATAAATGAAGATATCGCGCGCGTCAAAGCGATACGCGAGCGAATCGGGGATGCCCCCACAATCCGGCTAGATGCCAATCAAGGATGGAATGCGAAAACAGCAGTCCGTGTGATTCGGATGCTGGAAGATGCGGGACTTGGGATTGAATTGATTGAGCAACCGGTACCCGCCATTGATATCGAAGGGTTGAAATACGTAACGGACAATACGTTAACGCCGATCATGGCAGATGAAAGCATTTTTTCAGCAAGTGATGCACTGCGGATACTTCAATCGAGGGCAGCGGATTTGATCAATATCAAGCTGATGAAGTCGGGTGGCATTCATGGAGCATTGAAAATCAATGCGCTTGCGGAAACGTACGGCGTGGAATGTATGGTCGGCAGTATGATTGAGACAAAGCTCGGTATTACGGCAGCGGCCCATTTTGCGGCGAGTCAGCCGAATGTGACGCGTTTTGACTTCGACGCACCTCTTATGTTGGCGGAAGATATTGTTCCAGGGGGAATTGTCTATGAAGGAAGAACGATTCGTCTACCTAAAACCCCAGGTCTTGGCCTCGATCATGAACAGATGGAGCACTTAGGAAAAGGAGTGGATGGGTGATGGAGACAATTGTGAACACTTGGTATTGTGCGGTCTCGGTTGCGACAGTATGGACATCGCCGGTATCTGCTCGGGCGATCGATGAACCCGGAATAGCAAACCCGGTTCGGTTAACAAGATGGCTCGAGAATTTGCCCTATGCACCACGCCTTGACTTATGTGACGGCAATCGGATTCAGACACAGTTGCTGTTCGGCGAACCAGTCATTGTCGAAGAGGTACAAGATGGTTGGGCGAAAGTTATCGCCGTCTGGCAGCCGTCGAATAAAGACGAACGCGGTTATCCAGGCTGGGTCCCCCTCATTCAATTGAAAGAAGCGAAACCAATCCATGCGATAGGGTTTGCGCGAGTGACATCTGGAAAAGCACAATTGTGGAATATGGATGGCACGCCTTCTGTCGTGATCCCGTTCAATTCAACGCTGCCCTATATTGACGAATCAGGTACTCATTTACGTGTCTGCGCACCTACAGGAGAAGCGTTGTTACTGAAACATGACGCAGAAATAGCTCCGTCTATTCACCAATTTAAAAAACAACCAGTTTCCGTGGTTGTTGATAAAGGACTCATTTTCCTTGACCTGCCATATTTATGGGGGGGGATGTCCTCGTATGGCTATGATTGCTCCGGCTTTACTTACAGTATGCTGAAAGCTTGCGGGTACTCCATTCCGCGGGACGCTAGCGACCAAGCTGGGAGTGGCGAGGAAATTCCATTAGACAATCAGTCGCTCTGGAGAAAAGGGGATCTTCTGTTTTTTGCTAACAATGAAGGGACAGCGAGTGTCCGCCACGTCGGGTTTTACTTTGGGAATGGGTTACTCCTTCATTCTCATAATACGGGAAAGTCGGTTGAAGTGATGAAGCTTGCAGGCACCAAATTAGAGCGAGAACTTTGCGCTGTCCGGCGGTATGGTATGACGAAGGGGGAAATGGGATGACGCAACCGGCTTTGTTATCAGTGATTGAATTGAAACGTTATTTTGACGTTGGGCACGGGGAAAAGTTGAAAGCGGTCGACGGAATCAGTTTTGATATTTACAGAGGGGAGACATTTGGCCTTGTTGGCGAGTCGGGTTGCGGCAAATCAACGGCGGGCAGGACGATTCTAGGATTGTATAGTAAAACGGACGGGGACGTGCTTTATGGCGGACAAAGTGTCCACGACATGACGAGTAAAGAAAGGCAGCGTTTCCTGAAAAAAATGCAAATGATTTTTCAAGATCCATATGCCTCATTAAATCCGCGCTCCACTGTCTATGAAATAATTGCGGAGCCGATGCAAATACACAGTTTATATAAAACAAAAGAAGAAATGCGTATTCGTGTCAATGAATTACTGGAAGATGTCGGGTTGAGCCGCGAACATGCAAACCGCTATCCGCATGAGTTTTCCGGTGGTCAACGCCAACGGATCGGTATCGCCCGCTCGCTGGCACTCGATCCGGAGTTCATCATCGCGGATGAACCGATTTCGGCACTTGACGTCTCCGTACAAGCACAAGTTGTCAAACTTCTACAAAGACTACAGCGGGAAAAAGGATTGACGTATCTATTTATTGCTCATGATCTGTCTATGGTAAAATACATTTCTGACCGTATAGGCGTCATGTATCTTGGACATATGGTCGAATTGACGACGAGTGCACAGCTCTATGATAAGCCGCTCCATCCCTATACGGAGGCGCTGTTATCAGCCATTCCAATACCAGATCCGGACATTGAAGAATTGCGTGAACGTATTTTGTTGCAAGGCGAACTTCCAAGCCCCATCAATCCGCCGTCCGGTTGTGTATTCCGGACGCGTTGTCCGTCCGCGATGGAAGTCTGTGCCGAATTAAAACCGAAATGGCTCGAGCAAGAAACAGGTCACTTCGTCGCCTGTCATCTGCACGACAAACAAGTAATGACAAGAAGAGATGCGGTTGAAGTGCCTGAGCTGTCCCGATAAACCGGGATAGCTTTTTTTGTTTGAAAAAGGCAGCATTTGGGTAGTTTAAAGGAGAATACGCCTAAGCAATGGGATTGAGAATACAAATATAACTTTTATGTAATATTTAAGTAAGAATTACAGCCGACTAACAAAAAAACAATTCGATTTCCCTATACCTTTTAAAGGTAATAAAGTTGAAGAGGCAACAACAATTAGCTATAATAGGACAGTCATCGACTTTCTTCGACAAATCCTACTCAAGCCCGATTTAAACGGGTTCCAATCGTCCGGGCACTTGTCCGTAATTGCATGCTCATGCAAACCAACTTGTAAAAGGAAACAAAAACACTAATACAGTTAATTTTCTGAATCGTCTAAGGTTTGGTTTTTTTATTAATGATTTCATTTTTTATTAATTGAAAAAGAGGTGCTTTGTATTGAAATTATCACCAGTTGAACAGGAAAAATTGTTATTGCACGTAGCAGGAGAGCTTGCGATTAAACGTAAGGAACGTGGAGTTAAATTGAATTATCCGGAAGCTATCGCACTAATTTGCCACTATATTATGGAAGGCGCACGTGACGGAAAGACTGTTGCGCAACTGATGAGTGAAGGAAAACAAGTGCTTACAGTTGAGGATGTAATGGAAGGCGTCGGCGATATGATTAGTGATGTGCAGATTGAATGTACATTCCCAGACGGAACTAAACTTGTGACGGTCCACCGTCCGATTCAATAAGAGGAGGATTCAACAATGATTCCAGGAGAAATTAGAACAGCTGAAGGTACGATTGAAATAAATGCTGGTCGCCCAGTGAAAACAGTACGCGTTGCAAATACTGGTGACCGCCCTATACAAGTCGGATCTCATTTCCACTTTATAGAAGTTAATAAATTCCTTGAATTCGACCGTGAACAGTCAGTAGGTATGCATTTGAATATTCCATCCGGTACGGCTGTTCGCTTTGAGCCGGGCGAAGAGAAGGAAGTTGAATTGGTTGAGTTTGGTGGAAAACGTCACGTGTTCGGATTGAATAATTTGACGGAAGGTTCGACGCATAATAAGGACGAAATTATGGATAAAGCAGCAGAAGCAGGATTTAAAGGAGCCGAGGATAAATGAAAGTAACACACGAACAATATGCGAAAATGTTCGGTCCTACAGTAGGCGATAAAGTACGTCTTGCTGATACGGATCTTTGGATTGAAATTGAAAAGGACTATACATCATACGGTGATGAAGGCGTTTTTGGAGGCGGAAAATCACTTCGCGTGTCAATGGGGCAAAATGGTACAAATATGCGAGCTGAAGGTGTCCTCGATACAGTTATTACGAACGTTATGATTATCGACTATACAGGTATTGTGAAAGCTGATATCGGTATTAAAGATGGCCGCATCATTGGAGTCGGAAAAGCGGGAAATCCGCTTACGATGGACGGTGTAGATCAGGATATGATTATTGGCGTTGGTACCGAAGTGTATGCAGGTGAAGGTTTGATCGCAACAGCTGGTACGATAGACACGCATGTTCATTTTATCAGTCCTCAGCAAGTTGAGACTGCACTTAACACAGGTACAACTACATTCATCGGTGGCGGAACAGGACCTGCAGCGGGTTCAAAAGCAACGAGTTTGACGGCGGGAGAGTGGCATCTTCACCGGATGTTACAAGCGGTTGAAGACTTGCCGATCAACGTAGGTCTACTTGGAAAAGGAAGCGCATCCACCCCTGAACCAATTATAGAACAAGTCCGTGCAGGTGCAATCGGCATGAAAATTCACGAAGACTGGGGCGCAACACCTTCTTCCCTTGATACAAGTCTTAAAGTTGCGGACGAATACGATATTCAAGTTGCGCTTCACTCCGATACGCTGAATGAAGCGGGTTTTGTTGAGAATACGATTGAGGCAATAGACGGTCGTGTCATCCATATATTCCATACAGAAGGAGCAGGCGGTGGACACGCACCGGATCAGCTGAAATTGGCTGCATACCCAAATATTTTGCCGGCATCGACGAATCCGACAAAACCATTTACGACAAATACAATCGATGAACATTTAGACATGCTTATGGTATGTCACCATTTGAAACACGATGTACCTGAAGATGTAGCGTTCGCAGATTCACGTATCCGTCCCGAAACAATCGCAGCAGAAGATATTATGCAGGATCTTGGCATTCTTAGTATCATGTCATCCGATTCACAAGCGATGGGTCGTGTTGGTGAAGTAACAATGCGTACGTTCCAAACAGCAAACAAAATGAAACAGCAACGTGGTCCACTTCCACAAGACGAAGGAAAAGACAATGATAACTTCCGTGTAAAGCGTTACATTTCAAAGTTAAATATTAACCCGGCGATTGCACATGGAATCAGTCATGAAGTCGGTTCACTCGAAGAAGGGAAGCTTGCGGATATCATTCTTTGGGACCCAGCGTTTTTCGGAGTGAAAGCGGAAGTCGTCATAAAGGGTGGAATTGCGGTTTACGCAATGACTGGCGACCCGAATGCATCGATTCCTACACCACAACCGATGATGGGGCGCCGTATGTATGGTTTCCATGGTCAAGCGCCACAACAGGCGGCGATGACATTCCTTCCGAAAATTGCAATAGAGGAAGGTCTTCCTGAAAAACTAGGCTTAAAGAAAATGATTGGCACTGTGAAAAACTGCCGTAGCATTGGTAAAGCGGATATGAAACATAACAGCGAAACACCAGAAATTGACGTCAATCCTGAAACGTATGAAGTGAAAATTGACGGCGTGCTTGCTACGTGTGAACCAGTTAACGTTCTCCCGATGGCACAACGTTATTTCCTATTTTAATTACTAACTATATATATGTTGAATTAAAGAATCCCGTTGAATCTGTTGTGTCGCTCGATGATGAGAGAGTATTAATTTGGAATGTGGATTATAGATCGCTTGGCGCTTTGGGGATGCCTCTCGCCATGAGCATGGATTAACGCTTCGCATCCAGTCTCACAGCTTCGGCTACCCCTTTGCCGCGCCTGCGCTGGAGTGTACATTATTGAAAGTGATTTTGAGACGTATGGACTGAGATTATAATGTGATTACTATTTGATACTAATTTCATTGAAGAAAGTCACACAACGAGCTACATGTCTTAACCCCGACAATGCAATGTGCTTTCTAATATAGAACATCCAGCGAAGACGCGACTTCGTGGTAGCCGGAGCGATAAGACTGAAAGTGATCTTCTTTCCGGCTTATCGCGGGAGGCATCCACAAAGCGTCGAAGCGGTATTAGGAAGAATTCTAAATCTATCCATAGTATAGGAATTCATATTACCCGCCTTCGCTGGAACATTTTACTTTACCCTATATAAATACAATCATTTCGGACTCAAGCTATTGAACATGCCGACATAGGAGGATACTAAATGCTTATAACTAAAGTCATTGGTAATATCGGAACGGAAGAAGAAATTGCTGGTAAAAAGACAGAGTGGATTGAACTTGACTGGGAAGAATTGAGTAAACGAATTCTGCGCAAAGAAACAGATCAAGGTACAGACGTCGCGTTGTCCCTTGAACAACATGATGACGACCATGATCATCACAGTCATGACCATGGCGACCATGATGGCCATGATCATCATCACGAACGTCAACCCTTACAATACGGCGATATCTTATTCGAGGACGACGAACGTCGTATTGCTGTTCGTACAAAAATGGAACCAGTTATCGTAATTAGCCCGAAAAACATGACGGAAATGGGTAAAACAGCGTTCGAACTTGGTAACCGTCATACACCGGCGCTAATTGAAGAAAATGAAGTGATCGTGCGTGCAGATCATACGCTGAACAAACTGTTGGATGAAGTGGGTGTTGCATATGAAACAATTGAAAGACGATTCAAACAACCATTCAAATACCGTGGACACTCTCACTGATCTTGCCCTTTTAAGATTAATACAGATTCACGATTCTGCGTTTCCAATTGGATCTTTTACACAGACGTATGGAATGGAGACGTATATTCAAGAAGATGTGATTCGGACGAAAGAAGATTTGATAGCCTATTGTACATCATTTCTTTTTCATAATCTGGTTCGCGGTGATGCGATTTTAATTCAAGAAGCGTATGCCGCGGCGCAGGAACAGGATATCGAGCGACTTCTCTATTTGGAGCAATTGTGCGGGGCGATGAAGCTTGCCAAAGAATCACGTGAGGCAAGTGTGAAACTCGGCAGACAGTTCATCAAAACAGTGTCACCACTCGGTACGGATGAATTCCTTACTGATTGGAAAGCGCGTATTGATTCGAAAGCGATCAAAGGGCATTATGCCATTCTCTATGGTATTTACAGTGCGACAACAGGCGTTAGCGCACGCCACGCGGTTATGACATATTTATTCGCATCGCTTAACGGCCTTGTCCAAAATGCGGTCCGTGCAGTTCCGTTCGGACAAACTACAGGCGTCCAAGCGACGTATGAATTGATTGAACAGGTGACGGAAGCTGCAGAATTAGTTTCTACATTGACGGAAAAGGATATTAGTAATAACGCGCTAGGTATAGAACTTGCTTCGATGAAGCACGAGTTTTTGTTCTCAAGATTATTTATTTCATAAAATATAAGTATAAATTTATCAACACGGAGTAATGTCTAGCTCCGGGCGCCAGCCGCTCGGGTCATAAGCCATCCCAGCTATGCGGCCAAGTACGCCGCTTCCGCCGGTTTGTCTTATGCCTGTCGCTTCTAAGCGGGCGCCTTGTGCTTTTCTTAATTGATTGGAAGGAGTTTTTTTAATGAAACCAGTACGTATTGGCATCGGAGGACCAGTTGGATCGGGCAAGACTTCGCTCGTTGACCAACTTACACGCGCGATGCATAAAGAATATAATGTGGCAGTCATTACGAACGATATTTACACACGTGAAGACGCTCAGTTTTTAATAAATAGCGGTGTACTTGAAGAGAACCGCATTTTAGGCGTTGAAACGGGAGGTTGTCCGCATACGGCAATCCGCGAAGATGCATCTATGAACTTTGCAGCAATCGATGAACTGAAAAACCGCTTTGAAGACCTTGATATTATTTTCGTGGAAAGCGGCGGCGACAACTTGTCTGCTACATTTAGCCCCGAGCTTGTCGACGGTTATATTTATGTCATCGACGTTGCAGAAGGTCAGGATATTCCAAGAAAAGGCGGACCTGCTTTGACGCGTTCTGATCTTTTATTGATCAATAAAACGGACCTTGCGCCGTACGTTGGCGTTGATCTTGAATTAATGGATAGCGACGCAAAAAAAATGCGTAACGGAAGACCATACATTTTCACAGATGTGAGAACACAGAAAAACGTCGACAAAGTTATTACTTGGATCAAGCACAATATGCTCTTAGAAGGTGCGGGATCCGCTGGTTCAAATGCATAATCTATCCCGTGCGATTCATCATGGAAAACTTGATTTAGAGTTTGAATTGAGAAGGGGTTATACGCGAATGCCCCATGTTTTCCAGCAGCCTCCATTGAAGGCGAGTCGGGAATTGTACGAAGGGAAAGACCCAAAAGCGACCGTCTACATAATGGAATCATCTGGCGGGATGGTCGCAGGGGATCGGAATGACATTACAGTTAAGCTTGCACCGGATAGCAGTGCAAGGTTGGTTCAGCAGTCTGCTTTAAAAATCTATCCATCGTATACTGGAGATATTTGTGTACAGAGAATTGACGTCGAGCTCGGGGAACGGGCACGTCTTGAATGGATGCCGGAAGTGATCATTCCGTTTGTAGATGCGAAGTTCCGCAGCGATACGACAATTCGGGTGGCCCGTGATGCAACTGTGTTATGGGGAGAGATCATTGCTCCAGGACGTGAGAAACGCGGAGAAATTTTCGATTATCTATCGTTCCAATCGAATTTCAAGATTTTTGTCGAGGAAGAATTAGTTGCTTTCGACTCCCTTCATTTCTCGCCGAAAGAAACCGCACTCGGTGACATCGGTATACTTGAAGGGGCGATGTATATCGGTTCGATCTGGCTCGTATCGCCAAAAGCCGCAGACGTCGATGTCCGTGCTTTACAGGAAACACTGCGAGTCGAAGAAGGCTTGAAAGCTGGTATGACAAGGCTTGAAGGAAATGCAATCCATTGCAGATGGCTAGCGACCGATCAGTGGACGATGCAGGAAGAAATAAAACGTGTATACGCGCTGTTGGCAGAAATAGTTTAAGAGGACACCCCGACAGTGGGGTGTCCTCTTTGGACTGTGGGATTTTAACTTACTTCCGCGAGTCATTCTTATGTTGTTTTTTTATTAAAAAATCCATAAACCAGAAATAAAAGAACATGGAACCAACTAGGACAACGGCAATATAAATGTATTGCAGGAAAGCGGGAATATTATAGTGCTTTAGGAAACTCCCTGAGAATAGCATAAGTACTGTTAATGCCGCGATGAGTAAAATCATACCGACTACATAAGTAATTGTCGTACTCAAGGGCGTTGTACGAAGAGTCTTAATAATGGAATCTCGGGACTTCAAAGACCTTATCAGAAGGTAGAAAAACAAAACTAGTGTTAGATATTGTTTTGCTGTGAAAATTGTAATGAGTCCAAGCAATATGATGAACCAAGTAATTTTTTCATAATTTTTATCGATAAATTTTAACATTAATATTCCTCCCGTATGTGTATACTATATATACGAGACGAGTATTGGAAAAGATTCCTTTATTCATAAACAGCGAGGGAGAGATTTACATGCAAGAAAAAAGACCAATGAGCCAATCCCGTACAATCCAGACGAAACTGGTGTTGCCGCCGGATACAAACCACTTACAAACAATTTTCGGAGGGCAAGTCCTTGCATACATCGATGAGATTGCTGCTATCACGGCCATGAAACATTCGAAGACAGCAGTCGTTACAGCCTCAATTGATTCCGTCGATTTCTTGTCCTCCGCACGCGTTGGTGACGTATTGGAACTCGAAGCAATTGTCAGCTCAACAGGCCGTACATCGATGGAAGTATTTGTTTCTGTCCATTCAATGAATTTACTGACCGGCGTAACGAAACTGACGACTGAATCCTTCCTGACGATGGTCGCCATGGATGAACACAACAAACCAATTGCTGTCCCGGGTATTTTCCCGGAAACAGAGGCGGAAAAAAGCTTGTATGAAACAGGCCCTGCACGGCGGGAGCATCGGAAGCTGCGGAGTGAGATGAAACATTAATACGTAGTTTTGAAAAAGTCCGCCTACTGAGGTGGGCTTTTTATTTTACCTCGATCATCTAAAAACAGTTAAAATAGTATAATCAAAATATTTTATATTTTCCTTGTTGACATTCTATTCAAAGGCATGTATTGTACTATCTAACAACTAAATACGTAATTTTCTTATCCAGAGAGGTGGAGGGACTGGCCCTTTGATACCTCAGCAACAGACTTTTTTAAGTACTGTGCTAATTCCAGAAGCTTAAGTGTAATGCTTATAGCTTGGAGATAAGAAGAGCAAATAGCGAATACGCCAAAACCTCTTCTTGAAATTTAGAAGGGGTTTTTTATTTGTCTCTCTCTCTGGAAATGGTTGTTGCAAAATAAATCAATTGAGGGGGGGAGATTTAAATTTCAACTGAATTAATTAATGCAATTACGTTTTTGAAAGAGAAAGAATGGATTGATTTGACGCATACGTTTGGTCCTGATTCACCACATTTTTCAGCATTTGATACGGCGGAGTTTACGACATTATTTGACCACGACGATGGATTTTTCGCACAAAGTTTTAAATTTGCTGGTCAGTATGGTACTCATATTGATGCACCTATCCATTTCGTACGTGACACAAGATACTTGGATGAGTTGGGTTTGAAGGAATTGATATTACCGCTTGTGGTCATCGACAAATCGAAAGAGTCACATACAAATCATGACTTTACGTTAACTGTCGAAGATATTTTAACTTTTGAAGAACAGCATGGAGTAATAGAGAAAGAAACATTCGTCGCTTTACGAACGGATTGGAGCAAACGTTGGCCGGACCACGAGGCGTTTAACAATAAAGATGCCGAAGGAAATAACCGTATCCCTGGTTGGGGACTGGATGCTTTGAAGTTTTTATTTGAAGAAAGAAAAGTGAAAGCGATTGGTCATGAGACTTTCGATACGGATTCGGCCATCGACTTTCAAAAGAATAACGCTCTTTTAGGCGAATACTATGTGCTCGAACAAGACGCTTATCAAATCGAATTATTAACGAATCTGGATAAAGTTCCAGCAACAGGCGCAGTCATTTTTAATATTGTTCCGAAGCCGGAAAAAGCATCCGGATTCCCGGTAAGATCATTCGCCATATTACCCCACTAAAAATAGAAAGAAGGAATTTACTATGACAAATCAATCGACGATACTAACAAAAGCACCATTCAGGGCGGATCACGTTGGAAGCCTATTGCGACCGGATAATTTACACAAAGTGCGAAAGGAATTCAAAGAAGGCATAGTCACTGCACAACAATTACGTGAAGTTGAAACAAAGGAAATCAAACGGATTGTCGATAAGCAACTTGAAGTTGGCCTGGAGCTTGTAACGGACGGCGAATTCAGACGTACGTGGTGGCATTTAGACTTCTTGGAGCATCTGAATGGTATTGAAGGGTTTGTGCCGGAAAAAGGTTACACATTTGACGGTGTGGAAACGGAACGATATAACGTTCGGAATACAGGCAAAGTATCATTTAACCCTGATCATCCTTTCATCAAGGACTTTGTGGAGTTTAATGAAATCGTTGGCGGCCGTGCTGTTGCAAAACAAACGATTCCGAGCCCGAATCAACTCTTTAATAGCGGGATTCGTGATGAAACGATTTATCCGGACATTGAAGAATTTGCGAACGATGTTATACAGGCATACAAAGACGCACTGAAAGCATTTTACGAAGCGGGCGTACGCTACTTGCAACTGGACGATGTTTACATTGCGGGTCTTTCAGCACCGAATATCCCGTTTAACGATGGAGCCTATTCAAGAGAACAACTAATCGACTTGGCACTACGCGTCATTAATGGCGTTTTGGAAGATAAACCTGAAGATCTTTTTGTAACAACACACCTATGTCGCGGAAACTACCAATCGACGTGGGCGTTTGAAGGAAGCTATGCACTGATTGCACCAACGTTGCTTGCAAAAGAAAAAGTGGATGGCTTCTTCCTAGAATATGACGACGAACGTTCAGGAGACTTTAAACCGTTGGATCATGTTCCAAATGGTGGAGCAAAAGTTGTACTTGGTGTTGTTACATCGAAAAATGGAGAAGTGGAAGACAAAGATGCTGTTATAGCGCGCATTCAAGAAGCGGCACAATACGTGCCACTTGAACAGCTGTGCTTGAGCCCACAATGCGGATTTGCTTCAACGCATCACGGTAATAAGCTGACAGAAGAACAGCAATGGGAGAAATTGAAATTCATTGTGGACGTGGCGAAGGAAGTTTGGGGTTAAACTGATAAACCGGAACAAGGCTCATATGCTTTGTTCCGGTTTATTTCTTATTTCACCGAAAACGGCACGGCAACGGATAGTTCGTGCATTTGCTCGTCTGTTGAAATAAATGATTTCACAAGACGGTATTCACCTGGAATCAGTGTCACGCCGAGCGCATCGACCGAAAAAGTCTGGCGTGCTTCACTGCCGGCTGACAACACATTTCCATAGTCTTTGAAGGAAGGATTCTTTAAGAATACGGCATCTGAATACGTAATAATATGCCACTGGCCATCTTTATTTACTTCTATATGATAAAAATCGCCCAACTGGTAATCGGATGAACTGTAATTTTGCACAAGCGTTTTAATGATGGGAGGCGAACCGATGAATGAGTCTTCGTCCAATACTAGTGATAAACCTTCTTCTGATGAAAACATTTCCTGGTCGGGCACGGGATCGGGAAGTGTAGAAACGGCAGGTTCATTCCCGCAGGCGGATAGGAATAGTAGAAGAACAATGGCAATTGACAGCATTTTTTTCATGATGGACACACCTCATCTTCTAGCATATACCTTTAAGGGTGGATAAACCTTGATTGAAATCAATAAATAGCTGTGGACAAGTACCTATGCGAGAAAAAATTACTTAATTGTTATCCACATGTGGGTAAAATATTATGTGTAAATGAAACTTCATCCACTTATTTTCGTATAACAGAGAAAGGGGTGGAGTCAATGAGGCAGGATATACACGAACGGCAAATGGAATTGACGATGATACGAACTGAACGCAACCGGGTGAAGAGACGTCTTGAGGATGCAGAGGTGAAACTTAAAGACGCGATTGTACAACGTGATGACTTGCATAAAAAACTGACAAAAGAACAACAGGATGTAGTGAAGCTTGGCAAGTTTTCTTTTATGAATAAAATAAGTGAGTGGACAGGCAAATGGGATGAAAAAATGGAGAAGGAGATTTCAGAAGCAGCGGATGCGGAGCTCCATTACAATGAAGCAGAAAAAATGGTGAAGGACTTGGAAGCGGAAGCGGTCCGACTGCGCGATAAGATGAAAAATCCGGACTTTACCTATATCGATGAAGAGTGGGCGGACTTTCTGAAGGAGAAAGAGACGTGGATTCGATACAATGACACAATTGCAAATGGTACGCTACAAAAAATAGCGGATGACAGGGTAAGACTGCGTTCAATGCTGCGTGAAATTGACGAAGCCCGCGATGCCGGCAACAAAGCAAATCGGGCACTCGATGCGGCGCTCGATAAGCTTGGATCGGCAGAAGGAATGTCGATGTGGGACACGTTTCTTGGCGGTGGATTGCTGGTGTCCGCCCTGAAATACTCTGAGATTAATAGCTCCGATGATCTTGTTCACCGCGCGCAGCGTGCCCTTCGTCATTTCGAGACGGAATTGATGGATGTCCAGAATGCCGCAACTGAATCATTTACAGTAAACAAAAATGATATCTTTACATTTACCGACCTGTTTTTCGATAATATTTTTTCGGACTGGATGGTTCATTCCCGCATTACGGACGCGAAAAGTAAGCTGAACGATGTGCTTCAAGATGTACGTAAGGTTCAGGACCGACTTGCGAGAAAGCGAGAAGAATTGCTACATGAACTGGAACGATTGGATGTGCAGGAGAAAGAAATTATTGAAGCGTGATAGAATGGCTGGAAAATCGGTAAACTGGAAGGGCAATTGTAAACTATAGATACAAATAAAAAACCTCATTATGCATCTTGCTGCATAATGAGGAGAAATCTAAATGCCATTTATAAATTTCATTCAAACGCTAAAAACTCAATCCGGTTGCCAAAAGGGTCATGTGTAAAAAAACGAGAACGGCCTTCGATTGGAGGCTCTTCACTAATCATATAATCAGCTTCTTCCAATTGTATTTTCAACTGCTCAAGTGCATTCACTGTAAAACCGGGGTGTGCTTTTTTTGCTGGCATGAAATCTTGCTGAATACCGATGTGAACTTCGTGTAAACCACACTGAAACCAACATCCGCCGCGTCTCTTCAAGTTTTCTGGTTTTGAAATCTCCTCCATACCCAGCAAATCCCCGTAAAACGTCCGTGCCGCATCTTCGGAACCAGAAGGCGCGGCGATTTGGATATGATCAATGCCTGTTAAAAATTTGCTCATTATCCAACACTCCTCTAAACTTTATATCTTCAGTATAATCCATATTAACCTGAAGCACTAATCTCCTTTTCCAACGCCATTACATAAGGAAATCTTATTGTTTTTATTAAAGGCTATTGAATTACACAATTACCTAAAGAACCCTATTCTATAATTGAAGGAAGTGTAAGAATGGATTACATACTTATATTTTTCATTGGTATGGCGGCGATGACACTTGGAACTCTTGCTGGCGGGGGTGGCCTGATTACAGTGCCGGCTTTGCTGCTGATGGGCATTCCAATTCACTCTGTCCTTGGAGCTGGGAAGATTTCAACAACAGTCAGTTCATTTTCGACCTTTATAACAGTACTACTAAAAAAGCAGGTTACATTCAAAGAGTCATTTTGGATCATACCGATATCACTTTTGGGAGGATTTACGGGTGGTTTTATCGCCACGCGTTTGACGGAAAGTACAATGTACACTATCGCGGTCATCCTTCTTATCTTTGCTTTTCTAACCTCATTCCTTTCCAAAGCAGACTTCTCAGGGGAAGAAAGCTTAAGGCCGACGAAAGTGGCCGTCCCTGGTTTACTCGGCATCGGTATGTACGATGGGATGTTTGGACCGGGACAAGGAACTTTACTTCTGTACTTGTTCGGTCATTTACGAATTGCGTACATTCGGGCAATTGGCTTCGGCCGTCTTGCAACGTTCTCGAGTGGATTTGGCGCGGCCATCAGCTACATCGCTATGGGTAAGATTATTTGGCCAATTGCTTTTGTGCTCATGGCCGGTTCTTTATCGGGTGCTCAAATCGGTGTGCGGCTTGCTGAAAGGCTGAATCCGCATCACGTTAAAATAATATTGCGGATTGTCACGATAGCATTGATTATCCAACTTATCATCAATAGTTTTCTTTGAATAAAACACCTCATCCCCTGAAAGGAAGAGGTGTTTTTGAATGAAAAAAGTATTCCAACAAATCCCTTTACAACCCAATTGCATATAGTGTACTATATAACTAACACACTGATACAAAAGGAGGTACGCTGATGAAGCAGTGGAATGGGTTGATGAAAAAAGAGTGGGTGACGATGAAGTGGCCGTTACTTGGTAGCGCGTTTCTTGGGATTATCATACTGTCACTTTTTCCACTAATGATATCTAAGTTTTTGGGAGTAGAAGTACATGTTTTTGAGATTGCACTTGTTATTTGTTTTATATGGGCAGGGGCAAGTGTGTTAGCACCGGTTAGTGCGCTGTTTATAATGTTGGAGAGGGAAATGAAGCGGCCGGATGTATGGCTTCATTCAACAGCTACCATTTTTAAACTGGTTGGATCGAAGGTTTTTTTTGCATCTCTTATTGGGATAGCTGGATTGCTGATTCCCACTATAGTTCTTGCAGTACAATACGCATTATTTAATTCGACAATGGCTGTATTCGATGACCTATTTTTCTTTGGAAGTATTTTCATCGTACTAATTTTTGCAGTTTCGATAATCTTCATGAGTATCGGGTTCTTCTTCTGGGTCATCGATCGATTGATGAAGCCATATTTAAAGGGATTTTCAATTGTTGTTACGATTATTTTGTTTTTCGTTTCATCTCGGTTATATACCCTGCTCGCCCTCTCTGAGTTTTACAAGAAACTGACTTTAATTGGACCGATTGACTTAATGAAAATTAAAAATCCGAAGATTAATGTGGAATTTATGTATTTTGAACAAACTCAAACTTTTTTTTACACGGGTGAAATACTACTTGATGCTTTCTTCACAGTTGCTATGTTCATCGTTGCAGCCGTCCTTTTTGAAAAGAAAGTGAGGTTATAACGATGGGCATTGATTTTCTTCCAGACAAACCGATTTACCAGCAGCTCATCGACCGGATTACGGGAGATATCATTCGAGGAACAGTGAAGTCAGGGGAGAAATTGCCGTCTGTTCGTGAGTATGCTGTTGAAGCCGGTGTAAATGCTAATACGATGCAGCGCGTCTATAAGGAGCTGGAGCAGATGGAAATCACTGAAACGAAGAGGGGGCAGGGATCTTTCGTCACGGAAAATGAGGAGAAGATTTTCATGCTCCGCAATGAAATGAAGGAACAGCTTGTCACATCATTCCTTCAAAGTGTGGAAGCACTTGGTTTTACGACGTCTGAAATGATACAACACCTACAGGAACGGGGTGAAAAAGATGATTGAGCTGAAAAATATAGTTAAAAAATACGGCGGGCGGAAAGCACTTGAAGGTCTTTCACTTTCTTTGCCGCAAGGGAAAATAATTGGTCTTGTCGGGGAGAATGGGAGCGGGAAAACAACACTGCTAAAATTGATTTCAGGATTAGTGACGCCTGATTCTGGAATCGCCACGTTTAACGGAAGTCGTATTACGCGCAGAGTGGCGACAAATATTGCTTATATGCCGGATGCGGACTTGTTCTATCCTTATCTCACAGTGGATCAACTCATCGAATTTTACGACTCACAGTTCAATGATTTTAATCCGGTGAAGGCGAGAGAAATTGCACAGTTTCTCAACCTGTCACCTGATTCAAAAATAAAACATTTATCCAAAGGGAATCGGGGCCGTGTCAAAATTGCGGTGACACTCGGGCGCGAAGCGGATTACTATTTGCTGGATGAACCGTTCTCGGGCCTCGATCCGATGGTCCGGGATGATATCGCGAAAGGCCTGATTCGTTTCACTGATCCGGATCGCCAAACAGTCCTTTTGTCGACACATGAAATAAAAGAAGTGGAACCATTGCTCGATGAAATCGTAGTACTAAGAGGGGGACGTATAATCGCGCATGAAGCGGTTGACGAAATCCGGGATACGTATGGAAAAGATGCCGCTTCATGGATGGTGTCACTGTTTAAAAGATAGGTATATTTTTTCAATATGGAACAGTGTCTAGCTCCAGGCGCCAGACGCTCGGGTCATAAGTCAGCCCGGCTACCGCAGCAAAGAAAACGCTGCTTCGCGGGTCTGTCTTATGCCTGTCGCGGGCCTACAGGATGTAGGTCATACAGCTATTGCCACAGGAAGTGGCGTTCTTAAGCTGCGTTCATTTGTGACGGCGCCTTGCGCATTTCATTAGGGAGGGAAATTGATATGGAAAAGAAACCGGTAGTGGAATTGAAGAATTTATCGAAAACGATTGGCAGGAAAAAAATTATCGACAACTTGAGTTTGTCATTGTATCCAGGGCAAATTACAGGATTCCTCGGTCCGAACGGGGCGGGGAAAACGACGACAATTCGTATGATGGTCGGGCTGATGGAACCGTCGGGCGGAGATATCGTGATTGACGGGAAATTACTGGCTGATGACTTTGAAGAAGGACTTTCCAAAGTCGGTGTCATTGTTGAAAACCCGGAAATGTATAAGTTCATGTCGGGCTATAAAAACTTATTACATTTTGCACGCATGCACAAAGGCGTGACAAAAGCACGGATTGATGAAATCATCGACCAGGTCGGTATGCAAAACAGGATTCACGAAAAAGTATCGACGTATTCACTTGGGATGCGGCAACGGCTCGGGCTTGCTCAGGCACTTTTACACCGTCCGAAGTTTTTGATCCTTGATGAACCGACGAACGGGCTCGATCCCGCGGGAATTCGTGAATTCCGGACATATCTTAAGTTAATTGCTGAAAAAGAGGGCGTTTCTGTTTTTGTTTCAAGCCATATGTTGTCGGAAATCGAGCTTATGTGTGACCGGATTGCTGTCATTCAAAACGGTAAACTGGTTGATATACGTGATATGACAGCAGAGCAAGAATCCCATTATTATATTGAAGCATTTCCGGTTGAAATCGCAGAAAGTATGCTGAAAGCTGAAGGGTTTACTGTGGAAGCGTATAAAGAAGGTTTTATTATCAATGCAGAGAAGACGCAGATTCCAGGACTTGTCCAGCAGATTGCGGTACATGAAATGCAATTGTTTGCGGTTCAGCCGCATCGCAAGACGCTTGAAGATCAATTCCTAGAAATGACAGGAGGTGGCCAGATTGCTGAAGCTCATACAAAATGAATGGATGAAACTCTGGAGTAAAAAAGCGACTTGGTTAATGACAGGCCTACTCGTGTTTGCGATTTTGGGAATGTTCGGTCTGACGAAGTGGATTGACTCGATGAATGATTACGCACAACAAGATTGGAAAGCAAATGTGCAAAGCGAACTGACCTATGCGAATGAAGAGCTCGGAACCTCGGGACTTTCGGATGGTGAAAGAGAGAGAATTGAAAACGATAAAAAAATTCTTGAATACCGTCTTGCGAATTCAATCGAACCGCTAGATGGCAACAGCCGGGAAAGTATGATCATGAATTCAAGTGGCATCGGTTCCATTGCAGTTTTACTCACAGTTATTGTTGCAGCGGGAATTGTAGCCTCTGAATTTACGCAAGGAACGATTAAGATGCTGTTATCCCGTCCGGTGAAAAGGTGGAAGATTTTAACGTCTAAATTTGTGACGGTCACTATATTCGGTATTCTGCTTATGTTCGTCGGGTTCATTGTATCCATACTTGGTGCCTTTATTTTCTTCCAATCGGGGAATGGAGTAGAGCTTACGTGGAATGGTAAAGAAGTTGTTGAAGTATCTATTTGGGGGAAAGGACTTTATATGTTGCTCCTGTCATTTGCAAATGTATTTGTGACAGCAACGTTTGCATTTATGATTGGTAGCGTCTTCCGTTCTAGCTCACTCGCAATCGGCTTGTCGTTATTCATCTACTTTATGGGCAACACGTTGGTTATGATTCTATCGCAATATGAAGTAGTGAAATACATCGTCTTTACACATATGGATTTGACGATGTATGAGTCAGGTTATCAGATTGTGGAAGGCATTACGATGCCGTTTTCACTCGCCGTACTTGCAGTTTATATCGTAATCTTCCTGGTTATTAGTTATACGACGTTCATGAAACGCGATATTACAGCTTAAGAGGACACTGTTAATCAAGAAACTACTAAATTTGCCCAACACCGACTGGTTCAATGGTCGGTGTTTTTTGCGTTTTCTATTCAAATACTGCTGGTTACTATGGATTGTTGAATGAGAAGGTGACGATAAAGACAGTTAGAACTGGTAAAACAACATTCTATTTTCCCAATTACATGTTATCAGAATAATTGATATAGTCATTTCAGATGCAAAATACGAAAAAGAAAAGAGGAATGACTAATGAAGAAATCGATGAAACTAATAGCAAGTACTGTGTTTGCTGCATGTATGTTAATTCCGGCAACGGGGGTAAGTGCCCAGGATGACTTTAAAGATTTTAAGGAAAAGCAGATGTCACAAAGGGGTGAAACATTCCGGGTAATGATAGAAACGACTGGCTTGGCAGAAGTAACGGCCGCACAAGAAGGACTTGAAATTCGCAATCAATTTGACACCAATCTTTTTACAACTGACGTGACTGAAAAGGAATTTAGTTTTTTGCAGAATATGCCGAATTTGAAAGTTGAAAAAGTACCGGTGCTATCAATTCAAATCGATCCGAGTTCATTAAAAATTAGTGATGAAGTAGATGCGGCAGCCGCAAGCCAGTCTATTCCTTGGGGAATTAAAGCAATCTACAATGATAATAACCTGTCACAGACTGCAGGCGGAAATAATATTCGAATTGCAGTTCTCGATACAGGTGTGAACGTCAAACACGCTGATTTGTACTATAACGCAGAACAATGTAAGGACTTTACACAAGCCCCGGCGCTCGTCAACGGATCATGTACTGATAACCAAGGCCATGGGACACATGTTGCCGGAACGGCTCTTGGTGAAGGTGGAGACGATAGAAGGGGCGTCTACGGCGTTGCACCTAGTGCAAAGTTATGGGCATACAAAGTGCTTGGCGATAATGGAACAGGATACGCCGATGACATTGCCAATGCGATCCGCCATGTTGCTGACCAAGCATCTGCGCAAGGCGTGAAAGCGGTCATTAATATGTCACTTGGATCTAATGGAGAAGCTTCGCTGATTACAAATGCAGTGAACTATGCATATAGCAAAGGAGTTTTGATTGTTGCCGCGGCCGGCAATGACGGATACGCTGAAGGGTCAATCGACTATCCCGCCGCACTACAGAATACAATTGCAGTAGCGAATCTGGAAAATAAAATTGAAAATGGCACATACCGTGTTGCGGATTCATCATCACGCGGAGTTACACGTACTGCAGGAGATTACGTTATCCAAAAGTTTGATGTAGAAATTTCAGCGCCAGGAACAGCAATCTTTTCAGCATGGAACAATGGAGGATACGCGACAATTAGTGGAACGTCAATGGCAACACCGCATGTTGCAGGTTTGGCGGCAAAAGTATGGGCTGAAAATCCAGGCTATACAAATGTACAACTTCGTACAAACCTTCAAAACCGTGCAAAAGCAAATGATATCCGATCTGGTTATTATGCAGGAACAGGCGATGATATCGCTTCAGGATTTGGATTTGCGCGTGTGAGGTAATTCTAGTTTTTAGCAGTCTAGAAGATACACCGAATCTCGGAAGCTTTGAAAAAAGCTCCGTGATTCGGATTTTTTGTATGTAAAAATGAAAGTGAAACGAGTGAGGTAGCATCAATAATACCCGCAGACCAATTTTTTCAGCAGTGAGGGCTAAGTTTTAAAAATAAATAGCAAATGATGTGATATAATTTGACTTATCAGAATAATTAGGGGGGGTCTTCTGAATGAATATCGGTTCCATCGTGAAATACTATCGTTTGAGGAACGGATTGACGCAAGCAGAGCTGTCTAATGGTATTTGTTCCATTTCACATTTAAGTAAAATCGAATCAAATAAATACAGTCCCCATAAAGAAACGCTAGAAGAGCTATTCAAGAAAATGCATATTGAATGGGAAAAGGAGGTTGTCGGTTATAAGAAGTTTGAAGAAAAGTTAAGTCGCTTTATCAGCCACTCTGTGTATTATGATTTTGAATCAATGGAAACATTGTATAAAGAACTAAAAGAAAATGAAGATTATCTGCAGTCAACCGATCTGGTAAATAAATATGAGTTGTACAAGCTACGCTATTATTTGTACAAAAGAGATACAAGTCAAGCAAAGAGGCAGCATCAGCTGGTTGAAAAACTGAGTCCGACTTTCAATGATTACGAGCGGATTGTGGCAAAGGTGATTTCCATCATGTTCTATATATCGATAGGAGAAGACGAGCGAGCAGAACAGTTATTTGCAAAAATTGAAGAAAATGCGGAACGAATTCCAAAATTATTGGAAGGGGAATACTTTTATCAGCGAGCCTGGCTACTGCATAAAAAAACGCAATACGGCAAGTCGTCGTACTATGCGGAAATGGCTGTTGATCATTTTCAAGAGGATTGTAATTACATCAGGCTCATGCATGGCCAGATGCTTCTGGCCATCAATTTCACAAACCGTGACTTTTACTTGCAGGCAGAAAAGCTGTTCACCATCCTAATGCGTAATACACAGTTGATGGAGCAGGGGGAATTATACCAGCATACACTTTACAATCTTTCCGTGCTGCAGAATCGCATGGGCAATCATGAATATGCGTATGAGTTGCTGGCAGAACTGAAAAATATTATTACGGATGACAGTGGATTTTACGATGCGGTACTGTTGAATATGTTGCATACGTCATTGGAGGCGGGGATTGATATCTCTAATGCATTGAAAGAAATGGAGGGAAGAATAGAGGTGACTAAAGACCCTTATTTAATTGTTTTTTATAAGTACTTTAAGTCTGCCGAAGTTTCCCAACAGGACTTTTATGATCATTGTGAAGAAATAATGTTCCCATTTTTCAAAAAATATGGTTATATTGGAGAAGGAAGAAGAATTGCCTGGAAATTATCGAAGTACTACAGAGACCAGGCTGATTATGAGAAAGTAGATTTCTATAATAATTATTACTATAAGGAAGGAGATGAGGAATGATGAAGCAAAAATTGATTGTTGCCTTAATGGCTCTGAGCTTATTTATGTTAGTGGGAGCAGGAAATACGTTTGCTGATTTTGATGGACTTGAAAAAGATGAGACAGTATCTACTCATGCAAAAGGAAATGATAATATGCATCCGCCTAGCGTATTACCTCCACATTGTTAATCAGCTAAACAAAAAGCCCTCCGAAAATGGAGGGCTTTTGCGTGTAATTATTTATGGTTGCTGAATGTACGAACCAGACCTGCGATATTACCAACGAGTACGAATGCGAACAGTGCAAACATGATGTATATGAACCACATTGACTATCACTCCTTTTATCCAATAAATCCTGTTCCCATTATACCACCCCCAAGATTGACAGGCAATGTTATCTAGGATGAGGTGTTGCTATTTGTGGCGAAGTTGTTGAGAGTTGATGAAGTATCCCTATTCATACAATAATATAACCAATGCGTCTTTCTTCCTTATCTTTTATCGAAATGAAACCGCCGAAGCGTTAATTTCGTATACATATGAACAGAAAAGGGGGTGTTTTCTATGAAAAAAATTATCGCAATCCTGATTACCATCACTTTCGTTATATCGTTTAATGCGGTGGCACTTGCAAAATCTTATACAATTGATGAAGTTCAAATTAAGGGATGGGTGCAGCCAAACGGCGATATGGTAGTGAATGAACTATTCACCTATACGCTTGACGGTAACTTTTCTGAGCTGACTCGTTCATTTCCGGATAAGCACAACAGACAAGTAGAAGGCTTCGAAGCGCACATTGTTAGCGGAAAGCATCCTGTCGTAGGTGAAATAAATGGAAGTATGTTGAATACGGTCAAGGTCGCGGCAAACGGCACGACACGGACAGTGAAAGTCGACGTGAAGGATAAGTCCGTCTCCGTTCTCTATGTATATATCATGCGCGGCGCTGTAAAATCATATGAGACATACAGTGATCTGGATATCACTTTTTTTGAACGTGGAGCTAATCATGATATCGACTATAAAAACGTTACTATTGCGTATGTGCTGCCTGGAGATGTTGGCGATAGTAAGATTCATGGATTCATGTATGATCAAAACGGAAAAGTAAACAATGTTTATCGAAACGGGATTGTTTTTACAACCCCGAATTCACAAGCCCATTCAGTAACAGCAACCCGGACTTTTTTTCCCTCTTCCATCATGACAGAACAACAAAAAGGTGCTGCACCAGTTTCGTTTGAGCAAGCTGTTGAACAGGAAAAAGAGCGGCTGGAGGCATTCCATTTGAAGGTAGCCTTGACTCCGATTGCATCTACTAGTGTGTGGGGCGGTTCATTGCTATTTCTTTTTGGAGCGGTCTTCTTGTTATTTATGCGTCAAAAATGGTTCGCTCCGTTTGGTAATCCAGCTCATGTTCTTCAGACAGACCCGGTATATTTGTCTTTCATCAATCATAATGGCGACTATCATCCGAAAAGCTTTTTATCTGGAATTTTTTCCTTAGCCGAGAAAGGCCATGTTGACATCCAACTAGCACCTTCTGCTGACAGATTCAAAGGCCAGTTGAATGTCCCCGAGAAGACCTTCGCCTTTCAGTTCAAAAAGGGCACTCAGCCGTTATTAGCTTATGAAAAAAAGCTGGTCACTTGGCTGTTCAAAGTCGGCTTAACGAACCGTAAATTTCATTTACATGATATCGCAGGAAAGGCTGACGGTGAAAAAGACCGTGAGAAGTCTTATTTGAATAAACAATATGTATTTGAAAAAACGCATTATAAATGGCATGGGGACGTGAAGGCGCTAATGGTAGAAGCACGAACAGTTTCCGGTAAGTTATCTAATGTGTTGAAGCAGATGATTTTTGTTGTAATTGCATTACTTATGGCTTTCGCTGTTTATACAGCTGGTGGAAGTGGATGGGAGATAGCCTTTCCGTTCATTATCGCAATACTAGTGATTGGTCTGTTTACTCAAAACCCATTGAACAAATGGCTGCCGATTGTGTTTTTCATTATCCTATTTTTCGTCATGCGACAGATGATTACAGGGGACTTGTACATAGCGTTGACCGCCCTCCTACTAGCAGGAACATTGCTGTACTACATGTTGCCGTCAACTTTACTAACGTCCTTGAATGCACTGTACACGAAGATGAGTATCATCAAGTTCCACAAACAGATTGAAAGAGGGTTCCCCCTAGGCTTGACGATTGAAGAACAGGAGCGGTGGCTAACACGTGCCTATTTGTTAAATTCAGCCCATAAAAAGCTTCCCGAAATCAAAAACGGGCTTGCGGGTACTTTGCCATTTACCGCCTTATTCGCTATGGAGGCAGACCCACTTCACTTTGTACAATCTACATGGGGAGCCACACGAATTGTCAAAGCGAGTTCCAGTGATGGCGGATCCGCTCAAACCTTTGATACGGGAGGCGGCGGAGGTGGATCTGGGGGCGATGGCGGCGGTGCCGGAGCGGATTGAGTCCAAACTATTCGGGCATTTACAAATACCGACCAACGAGAAGCCTGACATCTGTTAGGCTTCTTCGGTTATCCAATCTACTATCTCTCAAAATGCCAAATTAATAACAGAAACAGTGCCATTGTTTTAATTATTCGTTATAATCAGGTATTAAAGGGGGAATAGGAATATGATCAAGCAATCAATAATTGAAAACGTATTGGAAGCCGCACTCTCCACGGGTGGCGATTTCTCCGAAGTATTCATTGAAGACAAATTTATGAACATGATGGAGTTGCAGGGCGGCAAGATAGAAAAGAGTATATCCGGTCGTGATTTCGGGATCGGAATCCGCATATTTTCTGGACTTCAAAGTATTTACACGTATACGACTGATTTCTCGGAAGAAGGACTAATTAATGCGGCAAAACGGGCAGCGCTTGCCATCAAAGGCGGAGGCAGCGGGACAATTCACCCGCTTCAGAAAGAAACAGTCTCTGCAATTCATAAAATTGTACAAATGCCGCAAACGGTGGAACATGCACGAAAAGCGGCAGTTATGAAAAAGGCCAATGAAATTGCGAGAAACTATGATGCACGCATCAAGCAAGCTGAACTTCGTTATATTGACGAAGAACAAAATGTGCTTATTGCGAACTCGGAAGGTAAATTTGTTGAGGATACACGAGTCCACAGCAGGCTCTCCATTCAAGCAATTGCTTCTGACGGGATTGAAATGCAAACCGGTTTCTATGGACCGGGAGCACATGCGGGTTTTGAATTTATCGAAAACCTAGACCTCAATCATTATGCTGGCGAAGCCGCGCGCATTGCGGTGACGATGCTTAAAGCGGATGAATGTCCGAGTGGAAAGTTCCCGGTCATTATCGACAATGAATTCGGTGGGGTCATTTTTCACGAAGCTTGCGGTCATGGATTGGAAGCGACTTCTGTTGCAAAAAATAACTCTGTTTTCGCGAACCGGATTGGCGAAAAGGTGGCGCCTGATATCGTCACATACATCGATGACGGAACACTGCCGAACGAGTGGGGATCCCTCAATATTGATGATGAAGGTGAAAAGACGCGGAAAAACGTCCTTATTGAAGATGGAATCTTAAAAGGCTATCTTGTCGATAAATTCAATGCACGTCGCATGAATACGGAAGCGACGGGCTCTTCACGCCGTCAGTCATACCGCTTTAATCCGACATCGCGCATGACGAACACATATATCGCACCAGGTAAATCGATGCCAGAAGAAATCATCGCATCGACGGAACATGGTATTTACGCGAAATATATGGGTGGTGGTTCAGTGAATCCAGCAACGGGTGATTACAACTTTGCCGTGGCTGAGGCATATCTAGTAAAAGACGGTAAAATTGATCGTCCAGTACGGGGCGCAACATTAATTGGAAACGGTGCAAAAACGCTACAGCTTGTTGACATGGTTGGTAATAATCTTGGACACGGTGCGGGAATGTGCGGGTCAATCAGCGGAAGTTTGCCGGTCAATGTCGGTCAGCCAATGATTCGTGTCAGTGAAATTACCGTCGGCGGGACGAAGGGGGAATAATTGATGACTATCAACGAATTTCAAGAGAAGCTATTAGCTGAAGCAATGGGAACAGGTTTCAAGGAAGCTGAAGTTTATTATGAGAAATCCGAATCATTTCGTGTCATGACTTTTAAAGGAGAAATCGACAGTTACGAGACATCTGAAGAGGGGGGCCTTGGTTTTCGTGGCCTTTACAATGGGAAAATGGGCTATGCTTATACGGAAAAAATCGAAGAAGCCTCGATTGCATTTTTGATTGACGGTGCCAAAGCGAATGCGGAAGTACTTGATGAAGATGACGGAACGGATATTTTCAAAGGCAGTGAAACGTATGCAAAGCATAACTTCTATAGTGAAGAGCTTGCGCAAGTGCCTACCCTTGAGAAAATCGAACTGATCAAGTCGATTGAAGCGAAAGTTTACGCGTATGATCCGCGTATTGTCACGCTTAATTATTGCGCGCTGCAAGATTTTTCCGAAGAGCGTGTTATGGCGAATAACAAAGGACTTTCGTTGAATGAAAAGCAGAACGGTCTCATTATCTTTATTTCCGCTGTCGTTAAAGATGGGGAAGAGATGAAAACGGGAAGTTGTATTAAAATGACTCGTAACTTCGCTGAGCTCGATGCCGAAGCAATTGCGAAGGAGGTGGCAGAAGAAGCGCTGTCAAGTCTTGGTGAAAGGTCAATTCCAACCAAGAAATATCCAATCATAATGCGTCATGATGCATCTGCGTCGTTACTCGCGACATTCGCACCGGTTTTTTCGGCCGAAAATACGCAAGCGGGTCAGTCCTTACTGAAAGGGAAAGTTGGAGAGAAGATTGCAGCCGATACATTCATGCTGCTTGATGATCCATCTCATCCAGACGCAATTTCGGGTTCAAATTTTGACGGTGAAGGCGTAGCGACCCAAAAACGTGCAATCGTCTCAAATGGAACACTGGAAACGCTACTTCATAACAGGAAAACAGCGAAAAAAGATGGCGTTGTAACGACTGGACACGCACGGAAATCATCCTATAAAAGCACACTCACAATCGCTCCGCTGAATATGTATATCGCTCCAGGTAACAAGAGCAAGGAGGAATTGATTGCCTCTGTGGAAGAAGGAATCTTCATCACAGGTTTGGCCGGCCTTCATTCTGGAGCCAGTACGGTCTCGGGTGACTTCTCGCTTGCGGCGACGGGCTTCCATATTAAAGACGGGAAAATCGCATCAGCGGTCAAACAGATGACAATTGCGGGCAACTTCTTCGATTATTTAAAAGACATCGTAGAGACAGGGGCAGACCTTGAATTCATGCCAGGCGGTTATGGCTCACCGTCGTTAGTGGTGAAAGAGCTTTCTGTTACGGTAGATTAACTCGGGTGGCATCATTCACTATAAGTGAAGAAATTGAGCGATCATGTTTGATATAAAAGCAAAGAGGACAATTCCGCAGCGGGATTGTCCTCTTTTACAGTAAACCCTAAAGCTTTTTTCCTTCTTTCAACAAATCGCGAATTTCTACAAGAAGTGCTTCTTTAGGGTCGATTTCAGGCAGAGCTTCTTCAATTATTTCTTCTTTCCGTTTAAATTTCGCTAGCAAACGAATTACCATGAAGATTACAAACGAAACAATAAGGAAGTCAAAAACAGATTGGAGGAAAACACCGTATGTGATATCTGCTTTCCCAATTGTCTGATGCATCCCTGAAAAATCGATACCTCCAGAAAGCACCCCGATAAGCGGTACGATAATATTCTCCACAAGTGATGATACAATTTTCCCGAATGCTGCACCAATTACAACTGCAATGGCGAGATCGAATACGTTCCCTTTGAGTGCAAAGTCTTTAAAATCTTTTAGCATAACTTTCAATTCCAATCTATTGATTTTTTCCTAGCACGGGCAAGCCGATGATTGCCAATGCCCCTATGAAAAGATTATAAACTGGAAGTCTCTAAATTTGCTAGAGCAAAAGTACATGTTTTCCAATTGTATTCTCTAATAAAAACCTCCGGGTCAATTGCGAAGGCAAAAACTTATGCGAATGGTTTCACATCATATGCATCCAAAATGTACTGCGGCACGAAAAAACGTGCCGTCATAAGTGGATCGACGACTTGGCTTATTTGTGCTTCCCCTGAAGCACTCATGAGCATCGTCAGTTCTGCGATTGTCATGTCTGTATGTGGAAGCAGGAAATCGATTGCTTCTTCAACCGCCGTTTTTACGGCTTCGTCGAGAGTTGCGGCCGATACGATGAATGCGATTCCCTGTGCATTAACGAGTACGGGATGGCGAAGTGGTGTGGATTCCACAACATCGAGCGTTACGGTCGCCTTTCCAGGAACTTCGATACCGGACACGCCAATCTCGCCGTCACCCATCGCGGCATGGAAATCACCGAGTGCAAACAGTGCGCCTTCTGTAAACACTGGGAAGTAGAGCGTCGCCCCTTCGGCAATCAACTTTGTATCCATATTGCCGCCATGTGCACCTGGCGTCCCGCACGAAACAGGCTTGCCTTCAGGAGCTACACCAATTACCCCAATCATCGGGTTAAGCGGCACTTTTACACGATCATTAAATAGCGCATAGTCATCTTCAATGGGAATAATCTTAGAAGCGAGTTCCTCCAAGCGATGCCCCATGACACCCAAGTCCGGCCCTGTCGCCATGACGCCCTGCGAACCAATCTCCAGTTTGTCGATCGACACCTTCAGCACATCACCGGGTTTCGCGCCGTTCACATAGATCGGTCCAGTCGCTGGATTGATTTTATCCCAATCAATGCCTGCAATTTTTGTCTCTGCGGATTGCACTTGATTTTCGAAGCAATCATACGTCTCGATTTCAATGGTTGTTCCCGGATCCACATGCATCACGGGCGAGTTGTCTTTGCTGAATGCATAAATAACATCTGTACATGCCAATGTTTGTGTCATATTCAATTCCCCTTTAATGTTGTTTTAAGTATTTTAAGGGCATTCCCTTTAGCCTTTTTCCGATAAACGTCCCGACATACATAGTTTTAGTCATTCTTATCCCTCCTCAGTATCAAGAGGAAACCAGCGATACTCAGTCAAATCAATTTTTCCATCAATGCTAAACGTAACTCCTTCCAACTCGAGTAATTCCCGTTGGTGTAGCCCCTTGCCTTCCGCATCGGCAGGAGCGGAAATTCCACCTTGCGCATTAATGATACGATGCCAAGGCAGTTTGTATTTTGCACTCATCGAATGCAGTACCCGTACGACTTGCCTTGCCCCGCGCGGACTTCCGGCAGCAGCGGCAACTTGGCCGTATGTCATGACATGTCCAGCAGGTATCTCCTGGATTATTCTGATGACCCGTTCTGTAAAAACATTCATAATTCACAACCTCCTTGCATTATTCCTATTATATCAAATATCTCTATGAAACTATTTCCATCTCACTTCGTATAGTTAATGGAAGAGTTTGAAAATAGAAAGGATTTGAGCTGGATGCAAGAATTGTTTGTAAAACGTACTCTTATCGGATTCATATTGAAGGTCTCTGGGTTAGTTGTGATTAGTTGGGGTATTATCTACGCATTCATTCTGCAAGTTTCATTTTCTCAGCCAGGTCTGGATGGAATGAGTATGATAGAAAGTGTGGGGGGTATAGGGTCTATCGGTTTTATGACCGTCCTCGCAACGTATGCTATTTACGGAATCCTGCTAATTGGATTTGGCGAAGTGATTGATTTACTGCAAAAGATTCATGACCGGAATGAACCGTATCCACAAGCGTTACAAGCTGTGGAAAACAATTCGGATGCTGCTTATGTACCTATTCCTTTATTTGCCGAACAGGAAATAAAAGCTTTCTACTCTGAACAAAACATATGGATTGATTTAATTTCTCCTACTAGAAACCGTAATGTTTTCATTGTAAAAGGAAATGGCCGTACAGAGTACATTGAGCTCGGAGAAGCAACGCCAAAAGTTTTAACTGAAGAAGAAATTGGTAACCTCTTTAACTAATCTTTACTTAGGTTGAGAGCGGTAGGTATAGAGTCATTACATTAAGTGGGAGGTAGCAAATATGGAGTTTGTTTTAACTAAAGAACTAGCCAAAACAGTAGAACAATCTGAAATAGATGCATTACATTCGAGGCTAACTGCCATCCAAGGAATAAGTGGTAATCCAATGGGGGTGGAAATAAAAAGGTTCGGGAATGCCACCGCATTTTCCGTCAAAGGTATCCCGGGTCCTTCCTTTAATACTGTGAAAGGTTTGAAGGAAGGAGATGAAAAGTCCTTGGAGGATATTATTGGGTTTTACAATAGTAGAGAAATTCCTGTACGATTTGAATTGACGCCCGCACATGCGTCTGCAGACTTGCTTACTTATCTAAGTAAGAAGGGTTTTTATCAAACGGATTTTCATGCGTCTTTATACGCTTCACTTTCCCCGGGTTTAAATCCGATTGATCCGAAGATTTCTATCCGTAAGTTGGAAAGAAGTGAATTTGATATTTTTGCAGAAGTTTATGTAGCAGGTTTTCAAATGCCGCTGTTTTTAAAAAGTGGAATCGCTCAAAATAATGAAATATTATATGACAATGAAAATTGGACTTTCTACCTTGCCAGTATTGAAAATGAACCCGCGGGAATTGGCGTGCTCTTCAGTAAAGATGGTATAGCTACTCTTGCAGCGGCTGCTACTGTTCCGCACTTTAGAAATAGAGGCATACAACGTGCATTAATTATAGAACGTCTAAAGGAAGCTAAACTACTGAATGGAAAGTTAGTCGTGGGACAAGCGAAGTTTGGATCCGTTAGTCAAAACAACATGGAAAGAACAGGATTGAAAATGGCCTATACGAAAGCAATTTGGATACAACAGTAATTCTGCTTCTATATATGTTGAAATAAAGAACCCATTGAATCTGCCGTGGCGCTT
This sequence comes from Sporosarcina sp. FSL K6-1508, assembly GCF_038007465.1. Classification (NCBI taxonomy): domain Bacteria; kingdom Bacillati; phylum Bacillota; class Bacilli; order Caryophanales; family Caryophanaceae; genus Sporosarcina; species Sporosarcina sp. FSL K6-1508. The sequence continues at coordinate 969,233 of NZ_JBBOXF010000001.1, forward strand.
AATATTGAGAGAGTTGTAATTCGGAATGTGGATTATAGAACGCTTGGCGCTTTGGGGATACTTTCACCATAAGCCTGGATTAGCGCTTTGCATCCAGTCTTATGGCTTCGGCGACTCCATTAAAGAGTTTAATTAACGGAACCTTACAAAGGCGTGGGGTTTTTTCTTTCCTCGGATTTCCGGCTTTGCAATTTAAATAGACCGCCTCACGTCATTCACTGACGCGAAACGATCTCTCTTTTCCCGCGAGTATGCTGAAAGTAAGCATAAACCGAAATCGCAATCGTCACCCAAAGCGCACTTGCTGCAAACCCGCCGACAACATCGCTCGGGTAATGGACGCCAATGTAAATACGGCTTATTCCAATTATGATGATCATAAAGGCAGTGAACAGGATAAGTAGAAAGCGACTCACCATCGTTTTCACATTACGCCAGACGATATATGCAATGATTGCGTATAGAGCGAACGCCATCATTGAATGGCCGCTTGGGAAACTGAAGCCATTTGCGTCCATAATACGATGAATTTCAGGACGCTCCCGTTTGAAATAAATTTTAAGAACTTTATTTAATAGTGCAGTCCCGGCAATGACCACTATGAGAAGGAAGGCTTGTTGACGATAGTGCAGTCCAAAGTAGAGTACACCTGCAATGAGCAAAGCAATTGGTGCAACGACATAACCGGAACCAATCCACGTAAATCCTTTCATAATCGACGTAAGCCATGATACTTCCAAACCTTGTACAAATCCAATGACAGCATTGTCGAACCCTACTATTGCATCGCTGCCGATAGCGGCGGCAATATATCCGAATGTTACACCGAAACCGATGCAAAGGACAAATGCTATTAGGAGCCTTAGCGAGAGTTCACGCATAAACACACACACACCTTTCAATTAATCATTATTGTATACTATACCCGAGAAAAAAATACAACTATATAAGTTGAAGCATTGAAATCGGTGTATAAACTGAGCCAAAGCACAGCGATTCAATGGAACTCTTTATTTTAATCTATACAAAACTGATTGAAAATTATTTATCATATTTCTAGAAAGATGCTACACTAGAAAGAACCTATCATTTACCATAAAGGATTGATTATGACACTAATACTTTTATTAGTAGGCTCGTATATACTAGGCAATATGCTTACAGGCTCAATTATTAGTAACTACTATTATAAGAAAGATATACGGATAGAGGGAAGTGGTAATCCTGGTGCACGCAATGCGGGGCGCGTGTTTGGGAAAAAAGCATTCATCGCGACATTCATTGGGGACGCAGCCAAAGGGGCGCTGGCTGTTTGCGCTGCCAAGTGGCTTGAAGTGGGAGCCGCTATGGAACTGTTTGCATTATTGGCAGTAACGTTAGGGCATGTGTTGCCCTTACTCATGAAGTTTCGCGGTGGAATGGGTGTATCCACTTTTATCGGTGGTATGCTTGCGTTCAACCCCCTGCTGTTTGCCGTTTTTGCTGGCGTGTTCCTCGTGTTCTATCCCTTCCTGAAAAGCTTTACGTTAGCAGGGCTCAGTGCAGTCTTGTTAACGCCGATCTTTGTGTTGGTCTTTTTATACGAATTTCCTGTCTTCATCGCATCCTGCTTGTTGTCAGGACTGCTTTTATTTACACATCGGAGTGATTTGAAACAGAAACTTTTCCCGGAAAAGAGTTGAGAGTATGAGTTTGATTTATAAAGTCGCGGAAACGGCTTCGGAATTCGAACAGATTCATAAATTGAATTACCGGACATTTGCCGAAGAGATTCCGCAGCATGACCGAAACGAATCGCAGAAACTCGTCGATAAGTTCCATGATGAAAATACATATATTATTTGCTTGAAAGATAATCGGCTCGTCGGAATGATTGCGGTACGGGGGAAACGACCATTTTCGTTGGATGGGAAAATTGGTCCAGTCGAACGGCAATTACCGATTCAAGTCAAAAAACCTGTAGAAGTCAGGCTTCTTGCGATAGATCAGGATTATAGGAACGGTCGTGCTTTTCTGGGGCTTATGCAAGCGTTAGTCCAATATTGCCTGAAAGCCGGTTATGATGCTGCGCTCATTTCAGGTACAGTTCGGGAGCAGAAGTTATATGGCCAATTAGGATTTACACCATTTGCTCAATTGACGGGAACAGCTGAGGCCGCGTTCCAGCCGATGTATTTGACGAAAGAAACCTTTGACGATGGGATTGCGGGCAGAATCTCTAAACCGCTTGTCAATTTCTTGCCAGGACCAGCGACTATTTCCGAAGGCGTAAGAAAGGCTATGATGGCAGAACCATTTTCTCATCGGTCTTCCGAATTCGAAAGTGTTTTGGAACGTGTGAAAGACAAACTGACATCGTTGACGAGAGCAAACTATGTCCAGCTACTTCAAGGGACGGGGACGCTTGCGAATGATGTTGTTGCAGCACAGTTAAGTAGGCATAACGGTAAAGGTCTTATACTGGTGAATGGAGAATTCGGCTCACGGCTCACAGATCATGCACAGCGCTTTGGAATGGATTTTGACACAATAAAAGTCGATTGGGGAACCCCTTTTGATGAAGATGAAATTAAACGTGCACTGTGCTCTGGTGCCTACAGCTGGTTATGGTGTGTTCATTGTGAAACATCGACTGGTGTGCTGAATGATTTGAATTCATTCAAAAAAGTCTGTTTACAATACGGTGTTTCACTTGCGGTGGATTGTGTGAGCGCAATCGGGACTACTACTGTCGACCTTACTGATGTCACCTATGCAACGGGTGTCAGTGGAAAAGGACTTTTAAGTTATACGGGTCTGTCTTTCGTATTCCATAATGAGAAAATCACGAAAAGTGATAAACTGCCGCGTTACCTTGACTTGGGTGTTTACGCAGAAGCGCAAGGAATTCCGTATACCCAGTCGTCCAATCTAGTATCGGCGCTAGACGAAGCTTTACTGATATTTGAGCAACCCGAAGAAGTTTACACGGCTATTTCAAGTCGTGCGCGGAAAGTAAGGAAGGCTGTTGAACAAGCGGGATTCACAATCTTGGCATCAGAAGAAGAGGCAGCCGACGCGATTGTTACGATTTCTTTACCTGCAGATTTCTCCGCAATGCAGCTCGGGGATAATTTATTTTTGAACGGTTTCAATGTTCATTACGAAAGTGCCTATTTGCGTGAAAGGAATTGGTTGCAAATTTCCTGCATGAACAATGTGACGGAAAAGGAGTTAAATCGAATGCTCCAACTGTTGCCTTTTTTAATAAGTACGGATGAGCTAGTGTTTACGACTAACCCCAAAGGGAAAACACATCCTATAGAAGGAGTTGGTGATTATGAAAGAATTAAAAACCGTTAATGAGTGGTACGATGTATTGGAACAATCGAAAGAGAATCCTCTGTTCGTTTTAAAACATAGTACAACTTGTCCAGTTAGCGCTGCAGCTTATAATGCGTTTGAATCATCCGCAACAGATGTACCCAAATATTTTTTGAAAGTAAGGGAAAGTCGCCCCGTTTCTAATGAAATCGAAAGTAATCTGCGTGTTGAACACCAATCGCCCCAACTATTTTTATTGAAAGACGGAAAAGCGGTCTGGCATGCGACTCATTATTCGATTAGTGGTCCACAAATTGAACATGCTGTAAAAGACTACGGAAGCAATTAAAGTGAAACAGGTACTCCGATTTGGGAGTGCCTGTTTTTTTACAATAGTAAAAGATTTTCTACAGAAGCAAAAGTAATGTGATAAAATAAGAATTATTGAAAAAGTCAAATAAAATATAATTGAAAGTAGGTTCTCTTGCATGCGTTTACAGGATAAAACTGTTGTCATAACAGGCGGGGCTAATGGAATTGGAGCTGTTGCCGCTGCCCTTTTCGGCAAACATGGAGCACAGATCGCCATCGTGGATTTTGATAAAATCGCTGGGGAGGCAAAAGCACAACAACTACATGAAAAGGGAATCGAGGCCGCTTTCTTTCAGGCGGATGTTTCTGATAGTGAAAATGTTAAAGGGATGGCAACGAAAGTTATTGAACAGTTTGGCAAGGTGGACATCCTTATTAACAATGCGGGTATTACAAAAGATGCGATGATGCTGAAGCTCGAAGTGGACGATTTTAAGCAAGTGATTGACGTTAATTTGACAGGTGTCTTCAATTGTACACAAGCTTTCCTTCCGGCAATGCTTGCACAAGGAAAAGGGAAAATCATTAATACGTCCTCTATCGCGGGAACGGGAGGAAATGTCGGGCAAACGAATTACGCCGCAGCAAAAGCGGGTGTCATCGGTATGACGAGAACGTGGGCGAAGGAGTTCGGTCGACAGGGCATCAATGTAAATGCTGTCGCTCCCGGTTTCATCGAAACAGATATGATTGATACAATTCCAGAAAAAATCTTAGGACAAATCAAGATGATGACGCCTTATACACGACTTGGCACGCCGGAAGACGTAGCGAATGCTTATCTGTTTCTGGCATCCGACGAATCTGACTTTATTAACGGAACCGTCCTAGAAGTAGATGGTGGCATGTTGAAATGATGGTAAGAAGGGCTATATTTTGTAAACTTTTTAAATAAATAACTTCAATGATGGTGGGCACTTCAACCGGTTACACTTGAAAAAGTGTAACCGGTTGAAGTGCTTTCTATTTTTATATTCATATTAACTTTTCTTAAATTATTATTAAAATAAATTTACTTAAGTGTATTATATTCATCTTGGATGAATTGACAATTAATTTTAAATAGACAGAAATATTGTTGTACAAATAATTTTGGTTATGGTAATATGAAAAATAATTAAACCTATACTGTAATAGTGAGGGAGGCCAATATGGAGGATATATTTAATAAAATAAAATTTCTTCGAAAAGAACAAGGTATAACACTAAAAGAACTTAGTTTGAAAACAGAACTGTCAGTAAGTTTTTTGTCGCAGATTGAAAGAGGAACAACCTCTTTAGCCATAACTTCGTTAAAGAAAATTGCGGATGCTTTGGGAGAATCAATGGTTTATTTCTTTGAAGACAATAATGATTTAAATTATGCAATATATGAGGAAAATCAAAAACCCTTCCGAATAGGCAGTTCAGATGCCACACTTGTTAGCCTTAGTAACCATTTTCCGGACCGCAAAATGGACACGTTTATTATAACATTAGACCCACATCATAAAGACTCTGAACTAGTTCAACACCCAGGAGAGGAATTTTATTATGTGATGGAGGGAGAGGTAGTTATCTATATTGGTGAAAAGAAATACTCTCTTAAGAAAGGCGATGCAATTCACTTTCCCTCTACAGTGCTTCATAAATGGGAAAATCCATGTGATAATAAAACGGTTTTAATAAGTTCTGTGAGCCCAGCGGTATTTTAATGCTTGTTTCTATCGAATCTAAAAGATTATCAAAAACCTTATATTGCCAAAAGATTAATGTAAGCACTTAAATACTAGATTTTTTAAAAAACTATTAATTAATATATTATAAGGAGGAAGATTCATGTCACGTTATAGATTAGGTGTCGATATTGGAGGAACTTTTACAGATTTAGTAGTATACGATCAAAAAGAGAAGGTTTTTCATACCCATAAAACATTAACAACTCCACATAATTTGGCGGAAGGAGTAATGCAGTGTATCAATCAATATGTAAAAGATTTTAATGAGATTGAGTATTTTGTTCACGGAACCACATCTGGGTTAAATGCGTTTTTAGAAAGAAAAGGAGCAAGGGTTGCTCTTTTGACAACAGAAGGTTTTCGAGATGTATATGAGATAGGGAGAGCAAATCGTACAGAAATGTACAATATTCAATATAGTAAACCTGCACCTTTGCTTGACCGGGAAAATACTTACGAAATAAAAGAAAGAATGTCCTACCAAGGAGAAGTACAAACCCCGATTGAAAGCGTTAATATTAATGGGGTTATTAATGAACTGAAAAAAGGAAAATATGATGCTGTAGCTGTCTGTTTTTTACATTCATATAAGAATCCAAAGCATGAACAAGAAATTAGAGATGCGATTGAAAAAGAATTGGATATCCCTGTATCGCTTTCAAGTGAGATAGCACGTGAATGGAGAGAGTATGAGCGTGTTAGTACGACAATTATTAATGCATATATCGCTCCAATCGTAAAAAAGTATTTAAATATTCTCGAACAACAAATGGTGGAGAATGGATTTGATAAAGATATTTATATCATGCAATCCAATGGTGGAGTTATGACATCGAAAGTGGCAAAACAACTTCCATTGCAAACGTTAATGTCCGGTCCTGTCGGAGGAACGATTGGCGGTGTCAATTTAACAAGACTGACTGGAGAGAAAAACCTAATTTGTGTGGATATGGGCGGAACAAGCTTTGATGTCAGCATAACGATTGACGGGGAACCTGATGTCACTGCAGAAACGATTATGGAAGGATTCCCAATTCTTTCGCCTATGGTTAATATTCATACGGTAGGTGCTGGTGGTGGATCGCTTGCTTACCTTGAGGGTGGCGGATTAAGGGTTGGGCCTAAAAGTGCCGGATCGAATCCAGGTCCGGCCTGCTACGGAAACGGTGGAAACCAGCCTACGGTTACGGATGCGAACGTTGTATTGGGAAGGATAGACCCCAATAATTTCCTGGGCGGCGACCTCAAGCTTGATAAGGAAGCGGCTTATCAGGCTGTGAAATCAGTTGCTGATCAAATCAACCTTTCTGTCGAAGAAACAGCAGAAGGAATTTGCGATATTGCGAATGCAAAAATGGCAGATGCAATCCGTAATTTAACAGTTAAGCGCGGAATTGATCCAAGAGAATTTACAATCGTAGCATTTGGTGGAGCAGGTCCCATGCATGCAGTACTGATTGCAGACTTACTGGATGTAAAGAAAGTATTGGTACCGAACGTTTCCGGAACATTTTCAGCATGGGGGATGCTTCAAACTGATATCCGTTTCGATACTGTACGAAACTATGTCTCCTTACTTTCTAATGTAAAGAAAAATGAGATGCAGTCGCTTTATAATGAAATGCAAGAAGAGTGTATTTCAATGTTGAACCAGCAACATATTTCAACTGATCAGATTCGATTCCAAAAAAGTGTCGATATCAGATATGTTGGTCAAGAATATACAGTGAATATCGTGAATGAGTCGGATGATTTGGCCAAACTGGAAGAACAGTTTCATGAATCCCACTTCGATATTTATGGACATAATAATCCTAATGGCGGAACGGAAATTGTGAATATAAGAACTACTGCACTGGGAGACTTAGAAAAAATTGAAATCAAAAAAGACAACACTAGTTCGGAAGAGTTCATTTTAGCAGATCACACAAGAGAAATTGTTTGGAATGGTGTAGAGAAAACGACTGGTGTGTATTCTACTCATGATTTAAAGCCAGGTAATCACTTCATAGGACCAGCAGTTATTGAAGATAAGAACTCTACGATTGTCATACCTCCTAAGTTTTCAATCAGTATCGATGAAAATCGTAATATTAAAATTTCTAAAATCACTATAAAAGAGGTGGAACTTGTATGAAGGTAGTAGAAAATCAAGTCTTCTTAGAAAATCCAATTACCACGGAAATTGTTAGGAATGCTCTTGTTTCTGCGGCAGAAGAAATGAATTCTAGTTTAACGAGAAGTGCCTTTTCTCCAATCATTTATGAAATGAAAGATTGCAGTGTTTGCCTGTTTAACCAAGACGTCGAACTACTTGGACAATCTGCGGGACTACCAATATTTCTTGGGAATCTCGATGAATGTATCAATGTAACAACAAAAATGATTGGTGGAAACCAGAACTATCAAGAAGGTGATGTCTATATTTTGAATGATTCATATATAGGTGGAACGCATTTAAATGACGTTACCACATTCTCCCCTATTTTTTACGAAAAAGAGTTAGTTGGGTTTACGGCCACTAGGGCACATTGGCTTGATATTGGATCGAAGGATCCAGGGTATCCAATGGATGCAACTAATATCTATCAGGAAGGAATTAGGATTCCGCCTACTAGGATTCATCAGAATGGAAAACCGATTGAGGATGTTATTCGATTAATAATTAGCAATAATCGCTTCTCTGAAGCAGCTCTAGGAGATTTAAACGCACAAATAGCGGCATGTAGGACAGGTGAAAAGCGTTACAAAGAGTTAATTGAGCGCTTTGGTCTAGATAGGATTAATAAATGTATCCATGACATTTTTAAGCAATCAAAAGAATTGGACAGTGAAGTTGTACGAAGTATTCCAGATGGTAACTATGAGGCTGAAGGGTATCTTGATAATGATGGCGTGAAAGATGAGCCGATTCTTGTAAAGGTCAAGGTAGTAGTAGATGGAGAAAATATTGAAATTGATTTAACCGGCTCAAGTGAACAAAGAATGGGCCAGACAAATTGTGGTTATGCACAAGCCATTTCCGCATGTAGAGTAGCATTTAAAGATTTGATTAGCCCTCATTCACCGGTTACTGGTGGAAACTTTAAAACATTAAATGTAGTTGCTCCGAAAGGAACCATTTTTCATGCAGTAGAACCAGCTCCTTGTGGGTGGTACTTTACACCACTTGGTTTACTCATTGATTTAATTATAAAGGCGCTTTCTCCGGTTATGAAAGAGAAAGTAGCGGCTGCACACTATGGAGATTCAATGGTAGTTACTTTCTCCGGGATCAATGAAGAAAATGATGAACAGTTTTTGAGTGTCGAGGCAACAGCAGGAGGGTGGGGAGCATTCAACCATGGAGATGGACCTTCTGCGTTAATTAACCATGTCAGCGGGGATTTTAAAAATCTACCAGTTGAAGTGTTTGAATCCAAATATCCTCTTCGCATAAACCAATACGCTTTGCGGGAAGATTCCGGAGGTAAAGGGAAATTCCGCGGCGGACTTGGTGTAATTAGAGAATATGAAGTGCTAAGTGAAGACACCCAAGTTTCACTTTGGTTTGAAAGATCATTAACTCCTGCTTGGGGGCTATTTGGTGGAGAAACAGGAGATCAGCCTGACGTTGAAATTGTTTCAGCAGTTGAAAATGAACATTTATTAAAGGTAAATGGAAGAAAGGTATTAAAAGGGGATAAAGTTATTGTTAGAACTGGCGGAGGTGGAGGTTTTGGCAGTCCAATGGATCGGACGGAAGCAGATCGGGAAAGAGACATCCGCAACGGCTATTTGACTATTTAAGACATGATATTTTGCTGAAACATAAGTTGTGAAGAAGGGGAATTCATTTGTAAAGACGAATTCTCCTTCTTCGTCATATTTTATATCAGAAAATTTAAATAACATATTTTGTGGAGGGTTATTTTTTATCATGAAAAAGATTAAATTCATATTCGAGAAAGGCGATGTACTATTTGCCACACTCAATGAAAAAGATGCCCCAGATACTGCTTCTTTAATGTGGGATTCACTGCCATATGAGAGTAAAATTACTCAATCCAGGTGGTCCGGAAGAGAAGTGAATTTTATGGTAGATCTGCATGGTCTTCCTTCAAGAGAAAATCAGACAATATATACAAGTATTGGGGAAATATGCTATTGGCGAAATTGGAGGCTCGAAGTAAACGGACAGCCCGAGCATGTAATAGCAATATATTATGGAGCTGAAATGGCTCGGAGCCATATGGGGGAGGAGCTGGTCAATGTACTTGGGCAAGTAGACTATAACCAATTAGAAGTGTTGAGAAAAATCGGAGAACGTATTTGGCTTGAAGGACTAGAAAAAATTAGAATAGAAAAAGTTATTTAAGAAAAAACTTGTTGGGAGTGATAGAAATGAATTTATTAGATCAGGACTCTGGAATGAGGAAAGTCCCAGAATCTGAGAGACAGCATTGGATGGTACCGGCAACAATTTTTGGAGGATTGGAATTTTCAGTACCTGTTCTTATGATTGGAGCTGTACTTGCGGGGAGTTTTGGGATTTCCAAAGTATTGTTGATTCTATTAGTAGGACTAGTGGTTATTCAATGGGCTGGAAATGCTCTCCAAGGGTATATTGGTGCTAAAACAGGCTTATCTTCATCTGTAATTGCCAGGACTAGTTTTGGATCTTTGCAAGCACGTTTTATTATCGGGCTCGCATTAGTTATTCTTAATATAGGTTGGTTTGCTGTAAACACAGCGGTTGCTGGAAACGCGATTGCGGCAGTTCTACACGTCAATTATAAAGAAAATTGGATAATATGGGCATTGTTAACAATAGGTGCAGGCCTTCTTTTCGCTATACCTGCTGTCATTGGATACAACTCCATGAAATGGACAGATTATTTAGCGGTCCCGTCAGGATTAATTCTTATCATTGCCGCAGTGTTCTATTCGTTAAAAGGAGCCGGGTGGGAAAAAATAACGTCTTGGAATCCAGAACCTACTATGACATTCTGGGGGGCAGTAGGTCTCATCCTAGGAGCAAATGTTGCTCAGTGGCTAATTGCCTCAGATTATACGCGCTATTCGAAGCCTACAATTAAAGACCAGGCGTTAATTCCATTAGGGATTATCGTGATAGGTTTTGTGTTTTTCCTTACGGGAGCTGTGATGTCGGTCGGTGTAGGGGATGCAGACATTGTTACGGTGATGCAAAACCTTGGATTTCCGTTTTGGGGATTCTTGATACTATGGTTGGCCCTTTGGACAAGTCAGTTGGTTGCCAGCTATTCCACTGGTCTAGCTGCGGCAAACATGTTTAATGTGCAATCAGGTAAAGGAAGAGCATGGTTAACAATCATTGGATCCGCTTTAGGTATCATTTTAGCATTAATGGGGATTTTAACATTCTTCATGGACTTCTTAATCCTATTGGGCGTTATTTATCCGGCTATCGCGGGCGTTATATTTGCTGATTTCTTTTTCATTCGTAACAAAGAGTGGGTTGATAAAGAGGGGTGGAATTGGATGGCTACTCTTGCAATGATTTCAGGTGGGCTTGTAGGATACGTAACTCAATATCTAATACCAATTGGTATTCCTGCAGTTCAGTCCCTGGTCGCTGCGGTTATAGTATATTTAATAGCAATGAAGTTGAAAGCTATAATTGCTCCTGACCAGTTTACAGAAACAAGTACAGTAAATAGTAAAAAGGCAACTGTTTTACAGTCTACTAATTTTGAGAAAATTAGTGATTAAATAAGTCTGGCGATAAACTGTTTTAGAAACATTTATAATATGAATTAATAGTAGAAGCAATTAACTAGAGGTAACCCTCGTTTTCAAAAATGAAAACGAGGGTTACTTTCTTTAATAAGTTACTCTATATTTCGGGGTTAGCAGTAATAAAGAAGTGATAATAATACCATCGTTAACCCGATGAAATACATAGGAACTTCACTGCACTGTCTGTGAGATTCAACCAGTAGTGAGGATTACTGGCCTCGATAACGATAGAGTCATTTTTATTCAATTGATAAACTTCATTATTGATTTGGACAGTGAGCGTACCCTCCAAAACATAAAGAAATTCATTTCCGAAATGTGAGAATGGGCTCCCTTTATTTTCACCTGGATTCAGAATGACTAGGATTGGATTGAAGCCTATATTTGATTGGCTGCCCGACAGGTCTTTGTAGATGAATTGATTAACCGTCAAGTGTTTATCACTATCGATCCCTCGAATGACTTTAGGGTTTGAATGTGGCTCTGTGTCATTTGAAAAGAAGTAGCTTGGATTCACTTGCAGAACTTCAGAGATTTTTTTAAGTGATTCGAGCGTTAATGACGATTTCATCCGTTCAACTTGCGAAAGGAAACTAATGGATAGATCCGTTTTCTCCGCGATATCCTTTAACGTCAACTGTTTTTCTTTTCTTAATAACTTTATTTTTTCACCGATTGTTTTATCCAATGAATTGCCTCCTTTTTATTTAGCTGAGTTGACAGAAGATTACTATTAATTTAAAGTTAGATTAACATTATTGAAGTGTGATTTCAATTGTAGTGTAATAACACTTCAAATAGTAACTAATTTTATATAGAAATGAGGAGATATATTAATGATAACCAATCACTTATATTCAACTGTCGATGTCCATGTTGCGGGCGAACCTTTACGAATCATTACAGATGGACTGCCGGAAATAAAAGGCGATACCCAGCTTGAAAGACGGGCCTATTGCATGGAGCATCTCGATTATATCAGAGAATTGCTAATGCTAGAACCGCGGGGACATCACGGGATGTATGGATGTATCATTACGCCGCCAGCAAGTGCTCATGCAGATTTCGGTGTCCTGTTTATGCACAATGAAGGTTGGAGTACGATGTGCGGTCATGGAATCGTCGGAGTCATTACGATGGGGATCGAAACGGGCAGATTTAAAGTGACGGAGGAGAATCGGAAGTTTGTGATCGATAGCCCTGCAGGAGAAATAACTGCTTATGCGAAATGCAACGGTTCAATTGTAGAATCGGTTTCTTTTGAAAACGTTCCATCATTTGTTTTGAATAAAGATGTACCAGTGAGCATCGATGGTTATCAGTTCACTGTTGATATCGCATTTGGAGGTGCTTTCTATGCGGTTGCTCAGAGTAAAGACATTGACTTAAAAGTGAGTAAAAAAGATTTATCAGCGCTACAAAAATGGGGAACAAAAATTAAACTCTTCATTGAAGAAAAGTTAGAAGTTGTCCATCCGGAAGAAAGCGGTCTACATGGCATATACGGGGTTATCTTTTCGGACAATCCTGTCAGCAAAGATGCAGATTTACGCAATGTCACCATTTTTGCAGATGAACAAGTCGATCGATCACCATGCGGGACAGGGACTTGTGCAAGACTTGCAACGCTCTATGAGAACGGCGCATTGGGTGAAAATGGAAGATTCGTCCATGAAAGCATTACTGACGGACAATTCATCGGTGAGATTTTGTCAATAAATGAAGTAGGTGGGCATAAAGCGGTCATCCCGAAAGTCACTGGAGAAGCATTCGTGACAGGCCTTCATCAATTCTTAGTAGACCCGCGTGATACATTGCCAAGAGGATTTTTACTGGAAGAGATTTGAACATTCGATTGAAAAAGTCATATCTTTTGAGTGAATTCAGTACTGGAGGTAAGAGACATGTTGATTTTAAGTGCAAAAGACCAAAAAAAATTAGCGGATATGAATGAGGTGATGGAATGTGCTGAACTTGCCTTGAAAGAGTTTTCCGCCTTTAAAACGCAAACGCCGATACGACTTTCCCTCCCTTTTGGTGAGGAAAACACAGGTTTAGTTATGCCTTCTGTTGCAGAAGGGTTAAAAACAATGGGTCTTAAATATGTGACGGTCGTTCCAAACAATAAGGAAAATGAAAAGATGATACAAGGGGTCGTTCTACTTTCCGATATTGAGACAGGAAAGCCACTCGCCTTGCTAGAGGGTTCTTATCTGACCCTTATTCGAACGGGGGCTTTATCAGGAGTTGCAACCAAATACTTTGCCCGTGAAGACGCAAAGACGTTAGGCATTATCGGAACCGGCGAGCAGGCAAAGGGGCTTTGCGAAGCTGTTGTGGCGGCAAGAGACATTGAAGAAATCTTTGTTTTTAATCGTAGTGAAGGAAAAGCAAAAGAATTTGCACAATACATTGGCGAGAAATTCGGCCTTAGAGTCACAGTCTGTATGGATTCGAATGAGGTTGTCCGTAATGCGGATGTCTTAGTAACTGCAACGGGTTCGACAACACCGGTTTTTACAGAAGCGTTGAAACCTGGAACGCATGTTAATGCGGTTGGATCATTCCGCCCATCGATGCAGGAGTTACCATCACATGCAATCAGCTCAGCGACAAAAGTCATCGTTGAGGCGGAGGATGCTGCTTTGGAAGAAACGGGTGATTTGCTAGTGCCTATCCAAGAAGGAGTATTTTCTGAATCGGGTATTCATGCAGAATTGGGAAAAGTGGTTAGCGGTGAACGTCCAGGTAGAGAAAATGACGAGGAAATAACTGTTTTCAAATCTGTTGGCCTTGCGATAGCTGATATCGTCGTTGCAAAATACTTATACGATAAGGCGATGGCGACCAAAGCCGGGGTCACGGTTGAATTATGACATAAGCGAAGTGCATTAGTTATTGAGATTATAATAAATTATGGAACCAAAATAGCTGCCGTGGAAGTCGTAATACTGACTTCCACGGCAGCTATCTTAAAATGCTCTGTTTAGCTATGCACTTCTACTTTAGCTTTATTGACATGCTCCTCCCAATACTGTTGGAGTTTCTGTTTGCCTTCTTTTACAGAAGGATGAAATTGTATAAATGCATTGTCTCGTGTGTGTTCAATCATTTTGATGGATTCTTTGATTTCAGATTCCTGTTTGCCGCCGCTGATGTTGTTGGTAATCGCAAGCCCCGCCGTAACCCCTTGACTTATCGCCACTTTAGCTCCTTCGACACCAGTGATGTTTCCAGCAACATATAGTCCGTCCAATGCTGTTTCCAATCGATCGTTATGAAGTGGCACGTAACCGCCCAATTCTTCGATGAAATAGAACGGACAGCCAGCAACCGCCGCCAACTCTGCCAAAGGGTACAAGCCGCCCGCGATACAAACGAAGTCGGCACTGATTTTTTCTTCTGTCCCGGGAATCACTTTGCCTGCCGCGTTAATGGTAGCTAGAGTAACCCCTTCGACTGCGTTGTCACCATAGATATTGATGACGGCTTTTCGTAACATGATTGGAATATCCCACATTTTCACGCCGTTTTTCGGAAAGAAAGTGATGCCCATTTTTTTCATGAACTCATTCTTCATAAGTTTGCTCCCGAATTTGATGAAGGCTGAGGGTGCCATATGGGAAACATGCAACAATGAATTCATTACATCCATTGGGTTACCGGATTCTTTCGTAACTTGATTCATTTTCGGTAACGTGATGCATGCAACGTCTATATCAGCTAGTTTCAATTCCATTGCGATTGCGGATGACAGCACATTCACGCCAATAATGACACCACGATTGCCGGGCTTGACCCTATGTACATTCGTCATGACTTGGGCAGCTCCGACAGACATGACACCCGGTAGTGTCCAGCCCGGTATTGGCAACGGTACCTCAGCTGCTCCGGTTGCAAGCAATAGATGCGAAGTATAGTATGTTTCCTCTTCTGTATAAATGACCCATGAATTATCCAGTTTCTCAATATTGGATACCGAGGCACCTAATCGAATTTGTACGCCAAGAGCGATTGCTTTGTCATGCAGGTTCTTGGATTCTTTCATACCATTCCACCACGTTCCATTCGCTTCTTCGTATAGCTGGCCTAACAAGCGTCCGCCCGCAAGCATATATTCATCAAGAACAAGAACTTCGGAACCATTTTCCGCGATGGTGATTGCGGCAGATAAACCCGCGGGTCCTGCTCCGATAATAATGACTTTACTCATTTTCCGACCTCCAGTCTCTAACCGATGTCAGGAGTTTTTCGCCACTCGATACAGTCATGCCATCCTGAATAGGCGTTAGACAGGCTCTTATGCCTTGTTGTCCGTTAACAGTGACACGGCATTCGAAACAATGGCCGATATTACAATAAATTCCACGAGGTGTGCCATTTTCCTCGTGAACACGCAATGTACGGACATCATTCGCCAAAAGGGCAGCAGCTAATGATTCGTTTCTCAATCCCCGAAATATGGAGTTGTTGAAAGTGAAGGAAACAATATCCGTGTCGTCTACTTTATCCAATACTGGATGGTTAATAATTCTCCTCGTCATTTTGTAATATCCCCCAAACTGCCGAAACTTACTGGTCTGATAGGCGGTTGATATTTCAATGTGATTTGTGCAACGTCTCTTTCGGTTGAAGAATGTGCAATGCTGTCAACCATCGTGCGGCAAGTTCTTCCACCGCAATAGCCCATGCCGGCACGGGTCCGAAGTTTCAGTTCCCTTGCTGAACAATTATAGTTTTCAGCTGTTTCTTTTAATTCGCCATAAGTTACTTCTTCGCATCGACAAATGATCATTTCATTTTCTGACAAGTAAATCACCCCATACTTAAACTTTGTGAATATACATACTTAACTATATGCAAGAATGTAGCCAAGTCTGGAGTTTTATAATTTAATGCCTAATTTATTCATACGATTATAAAGGGTTGCTCTGGTAATTTCTAAATTTTTAGCGCAAAGAAGTTTATTTCCATCGGCTTTACCCAGTTCCTTTAGGATAATGTCTTTCTCGTAAATTTTTAATTGTTCATTTAAAGAAAGTTTTTCATCACTGGCAGGTTGATAGGCTTGAGGTACATCATTATCCGCAGCCGTTGATTGTGGAATTCTTTCCATATCGACTGGAAGATCATCGATTCTTATTTCTCCATTTTCGGAAAACGCAACTAGCCGCTCGATGACGTTCTTTAGCTCGCGGATGTTTCCTGGCCATGAGTGTTGGAGCAGTGACTGCATGACGGCTTGCGAGATACCGTGGATGGGCCGGTTATACTTTACCGATAATTCATAGAGGAAGTAATGGGTCAACTCAATAATATCTTCTAGGCGTTCGCGCAACGGTGGAACTTTGAAATTGACAACATTTAAACGGTAATATAGGTCTTCCCGGAACTTACCTTCATTAATGAGTTCTTTCAAGTCTCGATTGGTTGCCGCCACAACTCGGAAATCCACTTCCAGCTCCTTCGTGCCGCCGACAGTGTAGAACTTTTTTTCTTGCAGGAGTCTCAGTATCTTCACTTGCATGTCCATTGGCATTTCACCAATTTCATCCAAAAATAATGTACCGTTCTTTGCAAGCTCCACTTTCCCCTTTTTCCCTTTTTGATTTGCTCCTGAGAAAGCTCCTTTTTCGTAGCCGAAAATTTCACTTTCAAACAGTCCACTTGGAATGGCGCCACAATTGATGGCGACGAAAGGTGCGCTTTCAGGCTCGCGCAAGTTGTGGATCGCTTTTGCGAACAGTTCTTTACCGACACCGCTCTCTCCGTAGATGAGTACTCCGGCATTTGTTGTAGCCGCTTTGCTGGCAATTTCCAACGTTTTCTTCAGTGCAGGGCTGTTACCTTTTATATAGGAAAAAGGATTGACGGAAGGCGATGTCTTTCTAACTTCTTCTTCCAGGCTGAACAACTTTTCAGAAGTCATATAGAGCTCATTATTCAATAAAATCTGGCTGGTTATATCTGTCTCGGAAACGACCGCCCCAATTATCTCTTCGTTGAAATAGATAGGATTGGAATTGATCATGACGACGAGATTCTTCCGGGCGTGGTGCTGGCTGTGGTAAAGGGAAGTTCCGTCTCTTAAAGTATTTAGTATTTCCAATCTTTCGGTATTGAAAAATTTGGTGATGGGTTGACCGATGATGTCCTTTTCTTTTACGGAAAATATTTTTTCTGCCCCTTTTGTCCAATAAAGGACATTGGCTTCGTCGTCTATCACTGTGCACGACTCATCGATGGTTTGTAAGATGGTGTTTAAATATGCTTGAGCACGTCGATATTCGTTCAATAAGTATTTAGAAAACACTTCATACGTCAAAAATCCCAAATATTCATTGGAATCATTACTGATAAGTGCAATGTCGGTAGCCCCAAGCTCGTTAAAAACTTCTTCTGATGTGCTGCTAACTGATAAGACTTTGCATGGGGTGTAAATGATTTCATTTGAAGATTCAACAAATTTGACACATTGCGGACCATCGGCCGTTAAAAGGAATACCTTTTTAGGTATTTCTTTTGCAATCCGTTTCGCTAACAAAGCCTCGTCTTTCATTGATTCCACTAGTGTAAACTCTTTTTCTATCAACTTATTGAGTAGTTTTTGCGAAAAGTTCATTTTATTAGCCACCTCGACTGTCAAAATATTTGAACTGTATAAATAAGTTTACACTAATTATCGGAATGTTCAATAGAGATTGATAATACATGTGGGTTTTGATGTTTGGCACGCGACTTGCAATAGATATATGTGAACAATCAAGCGAGAGGGGGGTTATTGTGGGAAATACTCAACATCGAGACGTTGTCGTCATCGGAGGAGGGATTATGGGCGCAGCAATTGCCTATTACGGTTCGAAAGCCGGTTTGGATGTTACCGTCCTTGAAAAGAAGGAGTTGGCGAGCGGAACCTCCTCCAGATGTGATGGAAATATACTGGCGATTGACAAAGATCCCGGTTTTGATAGTCAAATGTCCGTGAAGAGTCAGCAACTCGTCCATGAGTTGGATAAAGAACTTGAGGTTTCGTTTGAATACCGCAACCCTGGAAGTATTTTAGTATGTGAGAACGATGCTGAAATGGAAGCGGCGAGTGAGTGGGTCAGAAGACAGCAAGAAGCGGGATTGGATTTCAAAATGCTAGATCGTGAAGACTTGCGCAATGAGTCCAACTACTTTGCGGATGATTTGTACGGGGGATTGGAATGTAAAACGGATTCAACCGTAAATCCGTACATGATGACGTATTCAATGTTTCATAGTGCTGAAAAAAAAGGTGCGAAAATACATACGAATACAGAAGTGAAAAATGTGACGCGAAATGAGGGAGGTCAGTTTTTCATCGAAACGGATAATGGTACGTATACCGCCAATATAGTAGTCAATGCCGGTGGTGTATGGGCACCGAAACTCGGTGAGATGGTGGGCTTGGATATACCAATCATTCCAAGGAAAGGTCAGCTGATTGTCGCTTCACGGCAACAGCCTGTCGGGCTGAGGAAGGTTATGGAGTTCGGTTACCTTATTTCGAAATTCGGCGGTGAAAGAACGGTCGATCCGATGACGGAGAAATATGGCGTTGCACTCGTGTTCGAGCCTACCGAAAGTCAAAACTTCTTAATCGGCAGCAGCCGGCAATTCACAGGTTTTGATACGCGGGTCGATCATGAAGTGACAAAATACATTGCCAAACGTGCGATGCGCTTCTATCCAAAAATCGCGGATATGACCGTTATCCGGACTTATGCTGGATTGCGGCCGTGGACGGAAGATCACTTGCCGATCATTTCCCGCGTGGAGCATATCCCAGGGTATTTCATCGCCGCGGGTCACGAAGGGGATGGAATCAGTCTCGCTGCCGTGACAGGCAAACTGATTGAAGAAATGATTAATGAAAAAGAAACATGTATCCCAATAGAGCCATTGCAACTCAGCCGTTTTAGAGAAAGGGTGACTATTTGATGAATTACCAGCGACTGTTCACAACAATTGATACGCACACGGGCGGAAACCCAACAAGGACACTGATTAGTGGACTGCCTCCTTTGAAAGGGAATACTATGTCTGAAAAGATGTTGTATATGGAAGAAAACTATGACTGGATCAGAAAGTTCCTGATGAATGAACCACGGGGACACGGTGTTATGTCAGGTGCATTATGGACAGAACCTTGCCATCCAGATGCAGACGTCGGAGTCATTTATATTGAAACGGGCGGTTATTTGCCAATGTGCGGACACGATACAATCGGTTTCTGTACAGCGCTTGTTGAAGCGGGACTGATTGAGGTTCGTGAGCCCTTTACGAACATCAAGATAGATACACCTGCAGGACTTATCGAGGTGGAAATCAAAGTCGTCAACGGAAAAGCTGAAGAAGTGACGTTCGCCAATGTGCCAGCATTTTTACTTAAATCAATTGAAATTGACGTAGAGGGTATCGGTAATGTGGAATGTGATATCGCGTATGGAGGGAATTTCTATGGCATTATCGATGCGCGCAAGCTTAAACTGCCATTGGTTGAAAACAATGCAACAACAATCATCAATCAAGCAATCGACATCCGCAATGCCATCAATGCAACTGAAGAAGTAATTCATCCCGAGTTTCCGTTTATCACTGGATTGACGCATATCGAATTCTTTACAGACCCGGTTCATCCGGATGCAGATGTCAAAAATACGGTTATCGTTCCGCCCGGGGGGATTGATCGCTCCCCTTGCGGGACAGGAACATCCGCGAAACTTGCGACGCTGTATAAGAATAAACAGATCGGCATGCATGAACTGTTCGTTCATGAGAGCATCGTCGGTACGTTGTTCAAAGCGAAAGTGCTTGAAGAAACAAAAGTGAAAGAGCTGGATGCAGTGATAACGGAAGTGACAGGCTCTGCTTGGATTATGGGGACACACCGTTTCTTCTACAATGAAAAAGATCCGCTGCGCGAAGGATTCCTGCTTATTCCACCAATGGAACATGTGCCAGTGAAAGAGGGTGTATAAATGAACTTTGAAAAAATGTACAGCACAATCGATACGCATGTAGCGGGAGAGGCATTCAGAATCGTTGTCCAATCACCGATCAGGCTTCACGGAGAGGACGTGCAAGCAAATCACGATGAGTTGAAAAATAACTTTACAAATGAAAAGAGTTTATTGTTGAACGAACCGCGTGGACACCGCGGAATGCATGGATGCGTAGTTGCCCCATCCCAAACCGCGGATTTTTCGTTGTTATTCTTCAATCACGTAGATGTCAGCAACTTCAAATATGAAGGACTGCTCGCGACGGTAACAGCGTTGATTGAAACTGGGAATTTGAATAAGTCGACAGATGGGTTTTACAAAGTGGAGACAGTGAACGGCATTTATTCTGTGAAAGCGCGCGGTGAAAACCAGGAAGTGACTTCCGTTTCCATCGAAAGTGAAGCCTGTTCCGAAATCAATACCAATTCGGAATTCGTTTCAATAAGTGTTGACAATGCACGCAACTACTTGCTTTACACACTGCCCGATAGCATTCCCGGCATTGAATTGGAACATCTGGCAAAATTGAACCGCTGGGGCTTGGAACAGACGACGAAATTGAATGGCGATAACATCGATTACGCAGGAGTTATAGTGATTGAATCAGTGCCATCTACGCCTGATAAAATCCGATCGGTAACATTTGAAAAAGACGGCTATATCCTACGATCGCCGGGAATTGATAGTACGTTTGCCATTCTTACATCGTTGGCGAACAAAGAAGACGACCGATCCAAAATTGAAAATGAAAGTATTTTTGGAAGTTCATTGACAGCAAAAAAACTTTCGGAGGATGCCCTTCGATTCTCCGTTGAAATAGAAGCGTTTGTCACGGGGGCGCATGAATTCATCTTTGACCAGGACGATCCATTGAAGGATGGATTCTTATTGGTATAAGAAATAATTAAGTTTGTTTGGAAGATTTGTATAAACTGTTCGTAAAATGACTCGGGAAATTAGTAAGGGGGGATAGTATGGAAACAGAAAAAAGATTGCCTAATTTGGCCGAAACACTGTTTGTTTTAATCGGTTTTGGATTGATTATGATTTTATTTATCATCAAGTTTGAGATTTCAATCCACTTGGCCTTGTTGACGACATGGTTCTTGATCATGCTCGTTGGATTGAAAATCGGTTATAACTACATGGAAATGCAGAGAGGAATTTTGAAAGGAATCAATGACGGTCTGGAAGCGGTGCTCGTTTTACTTTCAGTCGGTGCGTTGATTGGGACTTGGATAGCGGGTGGAGTTGTACCGTCCATCATTTACTATGGACTTGCCATTATTGAACCGAACATTTTTTTAATGGCAGCGTTCATCATTTGTACGGTTACTTCGATTGCGACCGGGACCTCTTTCGGTTCGGCAGGAACAGCAGGAATCGCAATGATGGCAATCGGGGCAAGCTTCGGGTTTCCACTCCCACTTGTTGCAGGTGCGGTCATTTCGGGCTGTTATGTAGGGGATAAGCTATCGCCGTTATCCGATACAACGGTTATGACTGCTTCACTATCTAAAGTCGACTTGATTGATCATATCAAATCGATGCTGACAGTCAGCATCCCGGCTTGGTTGATTGCAGCCGTCCTGTTTTTAGTGACAGGATTCTTCTATAACGGTAGCGGAGATTTAAGTGCAGCAACGTCAACAATGGCATCTTTACGAGAGTACTTCAGTATCAGCTGGTATATGCTGATCCCTGCAGTTGTCGTTATCATTTTACTGGCGTTCAGAATGCCATCAATTCCAGTTATTTTATTCGGCGCTTTTTTAGGGACAATCTGGGCGTTCTTATTCCAGGGCGCAACGTTTTTGCAGGCATTCAACATCATGTATGCAGGAAACTCAATCACGTCGGGCGTTCCGTTCATCGACAATCTGTTAAACCGCGGTGGCATCGTGTTCATGCTTGACGTTATTGCCTTAATCATCTTTGCACTTGGTGTAGGGGGCTTGATGGAAAGGATTGGTGTATTACGTGCTGTTGGTAACTATTTATCGAAATGGGCAAACAATCCAGGTAGAACAACAGTTTCTACGCTTCTTGCAGGATTTCTTGGAAATTTATTTGGCGGCGCATATGTCTCAATCATCACGGCCAGTAAAATAACCGGAGACAACTACGATCGCCAGAACATTGATCGTCGGGTACTTTCAAGAAACACGGAAGCCGGCGGAACAGTTACGACACCGATGGTACCGTGGTCTGACGGTGGAGTATTCATGGCTACGGCACTAGGAGTTTCGACTTTGAGTTACTTACCATTCTTATGGTTCAACTTCTTAGTCATCATTATTTCGGTCATTTACGGGTATACGAATAAATTCATTTGGTATACGAAGCCAAAGACAGCTGTACCTGAATCAATTGAAGAAATAAGTGAACCCGTCGTAGGAGATTTAAAGTTATCTTAAAAAAACACAAAACTTAGGAGGAATTTATTATGGTAAAACTTGAAGGGGTATTCCCAGTACTAATTACACCAATGATCAATGAAAGGGAAATCGATTGGGAAGGATTCAAAAATAACATCGAGCATTTCATCAATGCGGGTGTGACAGGTCTTACAATTAACGGCAGTACGGGCGAATTCGTCAGCTTGACAAGGGAAGAGCGCTATAAAGCAGTTGAAGTAGCAGTTGCACAAGTCAACGGTCGAATTCCATTGATAGTTGGTACGGCGGCCGAAACGACAGCAGATGCGATTGAATTTACACAACAGGCTGAACAGGCTGGTGCGGACGCTTCATTGCTGATCAACTCGTATTATTCACACCCGAAAGAGAACGAAATCTATGAACACTTCAAGGCTGTTGCAGAATCTGTTAAATTCCCGGTGATGATTTACAATAACCCATTTACATCGGGCGTCGACATTAGCACGGAAACGATTCTAAAAGTCGGACGTGACGTTGAAAACATTACGCATATTAAAGAATCAAGCGGTGGCATCGGCAAAGCGCGTGATATTGCCCGACAGGGCGCAGGTTTCATTAAAGTATTCTGCGGATCTGAGGACCTTGCAATCGAATCGCTACTTGTCGGTGCAACGGGATGGATTTCTGTATCGGGGAACATTGCACCACGCCTTGTGACGGACATGTACAACCATGTTCAAAATAATGAATTGGACCAGGCTTGGGCACTTTATGATAGACTTCTGCCGCTTTGCGAATTCCTTGAAGGGTCCGGAAAATACGTTCAAATCGTTAAAAGAGCAATGGATCTGCAAGGGTTAGCGGGCGGACCATGCCGCAGACCGAGACTTCCGCTTAACGAAGAGGAAGAAGCGAAATTGAAAGAACTTCTACAAAGCTTGGAAACGGTCACTAACTAAGAAGTGGAGGTGGAAAACGAATGGAAGCAACAGACTATAAACTGAAACCAAAAGTGCAGGAATTTTTGCAAGGCGTCAAAGGGCTTTATATTGACGGGGAATATGTACCAGCAATTAGCGGGAAAACATTCGATGTCATTAATCCGGCGACCGAAGAAGTGATCGTGCAAGTAAGTGAAGCGCAAGCAGAAGATGTTGATATAGCGGTTGCCGCTGCGAGAAAAGCGTTTGATGAAGGTGAATGGACGAAGATGGAGACAGCTGAACGTTCTCATCTTATCTATAAGTTTGCAGATTTATTGGAAGAACACCGTGAAGAGCTTGCGCAACTGGAAGCACTGGATAACGGCAAGCCTTATGCAGTAGCGCTAGCAGATGATGTGGATGGCACGGTTCAGCATTTCAGATACTACGCGGGCTGGGCGACGAAAATGGTCGGACAAACAATCCCTGTGTCCAAGGATTACTTGAATTACACCGTACACGAAGCTGTTGGTGTTGTTGGACAAATTATTCCTTGGAACTTCCCGCTAGCGATGGCTGCTTGGAAGCTCGGCTCGGCACTTGCGGTCGGCTGTACGGTCGTCATCAAGCCTGCAAGTGAAACGCCACTATCTCTTCTATATGTGGCAAAGCTATTCAAAGATGCCGGATTCCCTAACGGTGTTGTCAACGTTATACCTGGCGCCGGTCGAGTTGCCGGAGATGCGATTGTTGGGCATAAGGATGTGGATAAAGTTGCATTTACGGGCTCAACGGCTGTCGGAAAAGGCATTATGCGAAAAGCGGCTGATCAGCTCAAAGGCGTTACCCTTGAGCTTGGCGGAAAATCGCCGAGCATCATCCTGGAAGATGCCGACCTTGAAGAAGCCATTGAAGGGGCATTTAACGGCACGATGTATAACCATGGACAAAACTGTAGCGCTTGTACACGCGTCTTCGTTCACCGGTCGCATTATGACCGCGTAGTGAATGAGTTAGTCGAACGTGCAAATGCGCTGAAGCTCGGACCTGGCATGGATTCGGAAACGGAAATGGGTCCACTCGTTTCAGCAAAACAGCAACAGACGGTTCTCGACTATATCGAAAAAGGAAAAGCGGAAGGTGCACGTCTTGTCGCAGGTGGCAGCAAAGCGTTCGATAAAGGTTACTATGTGCAACCGACAATTTTTGCAGATGTAGAAGATGACATGACGATTGCGCGAGAGGAAATCTTCGGACCTGTCCTATCCATTTTTGTTTTTGATACGGTGGAAGAAGTGATCCGACGTGCCAATGATAGTATCTATGGGCTTGCAGCGAGCGTCTGGACAGAAAATATCAAAACGGGCCATTATGTTGCAAAGAAATTGCAAGCAGGGACGGTCTGGATCAACGACTTTGGTATCGAAATAGAGACAATGCCGTTTGGCGGCTACAAACAATCCGGTATTGGCCGTGAAATGGGCGGAGAATACGGTTTGGCAAATTATACAGAAGTGAAAAGTGTATTTGTAAACATCAAACAATAATTGTTTTAAGTTCAAGAATGGTTAAAATGGCCGTGGATTTTAAATCCATGGCCATTTTTCATCATCGGTATAGTGGTTTGTTTTTTCTGATAAATGTGTCAATGGCGTACGTATATCGGATATAATGTAAGAAATAAATATCTTTTCAAAAAGGAGCATAACTATGGAACTATTTGATTTTCTGGCATTGATGGTAAGCGCTATCATTCTTACTTTACTATTCATGGTAATTGGTGAAAAAGTAATTTCGATGACTTTCCGGAATAACATAACGCCGTTTTTCAAAATAGTGGGTTCGCTTGTTTTTGCGATTGTCATTCTCACAGCATTGATGTATGGATTGGGGAAAATTACCGGAATCTATGCATGTTTATTAAGTGGAACTATTATCCTTTATAATAAATACTGGCTTGGTCACTTTTTAGCAGAAAAAGAAAAATAGTTTGAATGAGTAGGAGGAACGGAGATGACTGCATCTTTCCATTCCTCTTTTTTTTGTACGATACATTTCTATACTTGAATATCCTTGCGTTTGCTAGAAGGAGGGATTCGCAGTTCTTCCCTGTATTTGCTGATTGTCCGTCTTGAGATTGTAATTCCTTTTTCGGTATTGAAGTATTCCGCTATCTTTTGATCTGAATACGGTTTGAATTTATTTTCTTGCGCGATGAAACTTTCTAATAGTTTTTTCACCTTCGTTTGGGAAATGACATTTCCATCTGCAGTATCAAGCTTCGAGGTGAATAACAACCGCAGGTCAAAGGTGCCGAATGGAGTCTGGATCACTTTGTTTGTCGTTGCCCGGCTAACTGTCGATTCATGCATGTCAATTTCATCGGCAACCTCTTTGAGTGTCAGAGGTTTCAATGAACGGAATCCGTTTTTGAAAAAGTCTTCCTGTTTTTCCAAGAGGACATGCACAATTTTAATAATAGTATTTCGACGCTGTTCAATGCTGCTGAGAAGCCATTGATAATTTTTATATTGCGTATTGATATATTTTGATGCATCATTTTTTGCGTGGAGATACTGTGAATAGTCTTTGTTCAACTGAATAGCCGGTAAATAACCGTCATTCAAATGGAATGTGAATTCATCATCCTTCCACTCGATGATGATATCGGGAGTCAAATACTCTGTTGAACAATCAGAAATTAAGGAGCAAGGTCTTGGATTAAGCGTCTGGATAAAATCGAAAAGGTCTTTCACTTCGTTCATTTTGATGTTCATTTTTGAAGCGATTTCATTCCATTTACGATCGGCAATCAGGTTCAAATGATATTCCACTAAACAGGCAGCCAATTTGTTTTCAGGATAGTTGTACGTGATTTGCAGGAGCAGACATTCTTTTAAGTTCCTGGCACCTATCCCGATTGGGCCTAGTTGTTGAAGGAGGAGAATTCCTTTTTCGATATCATCTTCTTCAAATGCCAAATGGCCATTTGAATGGCTATCACTGATTTGTAAATAGCCATTATCGTCGAGATTGTAAAGAAGATACTTTATCAGTTTTTGCGTATGGTCATCCGGATACATGAATTTTGCCTGTTCGAGTAATTCATCCCGCATATTTTTATCATTACTTCGGACCGCGTTCATGGGCATCTCGGAACTGCCGAAAGAGGAGGATTGCCGATGCAAACGTTCTTCATGGACCGGTTTCTCTTCTTTTTCCTTTAGTTTGATAAGTGGATTTTCCAGCTCTTGCTCCCTGATATATTGTTCGAGTTCATGGGTGGAATATTGGAGTAGTTCAATAGCTTGCCTTAATTCAAAAGTCATTAATAGATTCAGTTCCTGCCGTTGCTGGAGTCCAAGCTCCATAATGATTCCTCCTTTTAAAGCTGATAAAGAATGAATGCGCTTTCATGAGTATAGTTCTTATTATAGCATATAAATCTTTGAACTTCGACATGGAATATGAATATTCGGACTATATAAAATAGGGATAAAAAACCTTGAACGTGTAAGTAGCGACTTTTAGTTAAAGTCATCCCGTTACACATACAAGGTCATGTTTGAAATGAGTTACTTACAGGATTTGGAGCTGTTTCGGGAACGAAGACAATACTTCGGCATTCCCATCTTCATTGATATAGACAATGTCTTCGATACGGACTCCGCCCACATCCGGGATATATATACCGGGCTCGATTGTAAAGACAAGGCCCGCCTCTGCAATCTGTTCATTGTTTTCATGAATGGAAGGTTCTTCGTGCACTTCAATCCCCAAGCCGTGCCCGACCCGGTTATTGAAATACTCCCCGAAGCCACTATTATTGATGACATTTCTCGCTTCGATATCGAATGTTTTCACTGGTACTCCCGCTTGTATGGCATTGATACCAGCTTCATTGGACCGCAGAACGATGTCGTAAATTTCTTTTTGTTTTTCCGAAGCTTCGCCGATAATGAAAGTCCTCGTGATATCAGAACAATAACCGTCTTTGATAACTCCGAAATCAATCAGCAGATAATCTCCTTTTTGAATTTTACGTTCACCGGGAGAGCCGTGCGGTAACGCTGCTTTTTCACCGGTTAGCACAATAGTCGAAAAAGAAGGACCATCTGCGCCGAATTTCCTCATCAGAAACTCCAATTCCCCTGTGAATTCAGATTCAGACATACCGATTTTTACTTTCTTGATGCCTTCCTTCAAAACCTTTTCAATGATTTCGATAGCCGTCCTTAATTTTTCGATTTCTTCTTTCGATTTCCTCATTCTTTGTTTGTTTATGAATGGCTGTATATCTGCGACTTGTACACCCGGAAAAAACTCTAGCAGGGTATTGTACTGAAAATAACTCAGCGCCTTAGCTTCAATACCAACTGTTTTCGAAAGCTCACCAACCGATTCACGAACAACCTCGAAAGGTACTTGCTCGTCTGAAATCGGAATGATTGTTGGAATGTCAGATTCCTGCAAAGCGGCATCTTTGTCCAAAGCTGGCACGAACAAATTGGTTTCATTAGCTTGCATGTCAATAAACAAAGACATGAATCTTTCATGGGGATCTGAGTTGAACCCAGTATAATAATAAACATTTGCCGGCGAAGTAATCATAGCTGCGCCGATATTATTCTTAGTGAGATGCTCTTTCAAAAGCGATCGTCTTGCCTCATATATAGTAGCCAAAATGGAACCCTCCTAAGGTGGTATTACTAATGATTATGCAAGAAGGATGCCATCTTAGCAAGAAGAGAGGAAGCGGCAGTTTATTTCGCTAGATGCCATTAAAACGAAAAGTTTAATAAATACTGGCATTAAAATTGCATAATACTTTATACCAGATAATTAAAGGGGGGAGCTATTGATCTTACTTTATTACAGTTATATTCAAATTTCAGGAGGACAATACCACGTAGAGTAGACGGAGTAATTTAAAATACGTAAGTGCTAGATGGTCTACTAGACGAATAAGTGTAAAAAATAGTTTACGGTTCAAATGTTTTTGATAGGAAATTCAATAAAGTTAGACAGTTATTCAACCAGACCTCAATTAGCTGTAAAGCAATTTGGACACGTACAGAATAATAAACGACATTAAATGGGGGAGAAAAAAGATGACAAAGAAAGCCGCATGGTTCTTTACGTTGATTTTTGCAAGTCTAGTGTTACTGGCAGGGTGTTATGGCGGGGAAAAGGTTGAAGAAACCGAGAAAGATGACAATCCCAAGGGTGAAGAGAAAGTGGAGAAGAGCGTTCTCCACTTGGCTGTAGCGGGAGAAATTCCAACACTTAAATCTAACGGTGCATTGGATGGATTATCGCAAACAATGATGCAGAATATTTTCGAAGGTCTCTTCAGAATAGATGCAAATGATGAAATTATTGAAGGAATCGTAGATACGTATGACGTAAGTGACGACGGATTGAAATATACGTTCCACTTAAGGGAAGATGCATTTTGGAGCAATGGTGATCCAACGACAGCAACTGACTTCATCTATGCTTGGAAAAAAGCATTACATCCAGATTCAATCTCTCCGCATGCTTACTTAATGGAGGCGGTGAAAGGCGCTGCAAATATTCAAGACCCTGACCATGAAATGTACGGGGAAGTAGATGAACTCGGTGTGACAGCGCCGGACGATTTCACATTGGAAGTGGAAATGGAAAATGCCGTACCTTATTTTACCGAACTTCTGTCAAATCCTGTTTTCTATCCGCAGAACGAAAAGTTCTCGAAGGAGCAAAAAGATAAATACGCGCTTGAACCGGAAAACCTTGTCTTCAATGGTCCATTCACATTGGATTCGTGGGAACATGATCAAAAATGGACGTTGAAAAAGAACCCCGAATACTGGAATGCAGATGATGTGAAAATTGATGAAATCAATTTCAAAGTTGCAAAAGACACCTCGACTGAAGTGAATCTTTATGAAACGGATACCATCGATGTTGCCAATTTATCATCGGAGTTTGTTGATGTTTACAAGGACCACGAGGAATATACGACTTCATTGAAATCCGAAGTTTACTTCTTACGTATGAATCAGAAAAACGAATACTTAAGTAATGCCAATATCCGTAAAGCGATTGACATGGGCTGGGATAAAGAGCAGGCGGCAGATGCCATCCTGAAAAATGGCTCAAAAGCTGCTTACTGGTTAGTATTCCCGGGGTTTGTACAATCGCCGGACGGAGAAGAGTTCAGGGAGCGCTTTGGCGATTTGAACAAGGGGACGCCTGAAGAAGCGAAAGAGCTTTGGGATAAAGGCCTAGCAGAACTTGGTGTAACAGAAATAAAACTGGATTTACTTAGCTATGACGACGGTCAAAGAAAATCCGTAGCTGAGTATATGAAAAACCAATTGGAAAAAAATCTTCCGGGCTTAAAAATTACAATCAATCAACAGCCGAACAAACAAAAACTGGCATTGGAAGATGCATTGAATTATGACTTGTCACATTCAGGCTGGAGAAATGATGTCGCGGATCCGGTCGAGTTTCTATCTGTGTTCCTATCAGACGGTGCATATAACTGGCAGGCATTTAAAAATGATCAGTTCGACAAAAACGTGAAGAAGGCAATGGTTGATTTCACGGATATCGACAGACGTTTTGCTGAACTACAAGAAGCCGAAGAAATTCTAATCGGACAAGAGGCTGCAATTTCACCAATGTATCAGGCAGGATCTGCACGACTTATTAAACCTTACGTAAAAGGATTTACTGCACATGCGAATTCTACGTATTCTTACCAATGGGTGTCAATGGATAACTAATTAATCATAATGCAATCTGCATATTGTATCTCACCAAAGTGGAAGTCTGCTTTGGAGGGATACAGCGAATTTATTGTTAATACATCACGATATAGGCGGTGACTTGCGTGAGAAATTACATTGCTAGCAGAATTGGGTATATGTTGTTCACCTTTCTAATAATTGTTACGTTTACATTTTTTTTAATGCAAACGTTGCCGGGTTCGCCTTTTAATGATGAACGTTTATCATCGGCGCAAAAAGAAGTATTAAATGAAAGATACGGGTTAAATGAACCGTTGTCCGTTCAGTATTTTAAATACCTTGCCAACATTACGAAAGGTGATTTTGGAGTCTCCTTTCAATTTGATGGTAGATCGGTCACCAGTATTATAGGTGAAAGAATAGGTGTATCGGCGATATTGGGAGCGCAGTCTTTAATTGTGGGGACGATAATCGGACTCTTTTTAGGAATTATTGCCGCTTTGAGGCACAATACATTCATTGATTATGGGGCCATGGTCGTAGCGGTTCTGGGGCTGTCGATTCCAAACTTTGTATTGGCAGGACTTCTTCAGTATTGGGTAGGTGTACGCTTGCAATGGTTACCAGTTGCGTTTTGGGAAGGGTTTGAGTACTCCATCCTTCCGACAATTGCACTTGCTGCATTTGTTGTTGCTACTATGGCCCGCTTTATGCGAACTGAAATGCTAGATGTACTGGGGAATGAATACATTACAACTGCGAGAGCGAAGGGGGTCAGTGAATATACTGTTGTCATGAAGCATGGTTTGCGTAATGCGATGATACCGATTATTACGATTTTAGGTCCGTTAACCGTAGCGTTAATGACTGGAACGTTAGTAGTCGAAAAAATATTCAGTGTTCCTGGCCTAGGAGAGCAATTCGTCAAGTCAATTTTAACCAATGACTATCCTGTCATTATGGGTGTGACACTATTTTATAGCTTGTTGTTTATTATCGTTATCCTTATTGTGGATCTGTTGTACGGCGTCATTGATCCAAGAATCCGGCTTTCAGGAGGTGGACAGCGTGAAGGTAAATGAATTTGAATTAGCCGATGACCTATTTGAAGAGGCGGGGCAAAAGTTAACAGAGAACAAAAGTGTGAATCGCCCATCATCGACTTTTCTGAAAGACTCATGGGTAAGGCTACGAAAGAATAAAGGCGCGTTTATAGGGTTAATTCTCATCGTGCTGATCATCTTCCTTGCTGCTTTCGGACCTTTCATGAATTCGCATGGCTTTGACGAACAAGATCTAACGAGAACGAATATGCCGCCCAAAGTGCCGGTGTTGGAAAATATACCGTTCTTGGGTGTGAGCGGTGTAGATATCCGTGGAACGGATCAATACGCAGTAAAAGGAGTATCTGAGTACTACTGGTTCGGGACCGATGATTTAGGGCGGGATTTATGGACGCGTATCTGGCAAGGGACAAGAATCTCCCTATATATCGCGTTTTTAGCAGCTGCACTGGACTTGGTAATTGGCGTAGCGTACGGCAGTATTTCTGCGTATTATGGCGGTCGGATTGACAATGTGATGCAGCGTATCATCGAAGTTTTGATGGGTATTCCCAATTTGATTGTCGTCATCCTATTGATCCTGATATTGAAGCCGGGCATTCTTTCAATCACGTTGGCAATGGTTATTACAGGATGGGTAAGTATGGCGAGAATCGTGCGGGGACAAGTATTGAAATTGAAGGGGCAGGAATTCGTCCTTGCCTCCAGAACGTTAGGGGCAAACGATAAAAGGCTCATTTGGGGGCATCTTATTCCTAACTCATTAGGACCGATCATCATTACAACAATGTTTACGATTCCGACTGCAATTTTTACCGAAGCTTTTCTAAGTTTTATCGGTTTAGGACTTCAACCGCCAATCGCTTCACTTGGGATGATTGTAAATGATGGTTTTAAGATGCTAAAAATATATCCACATATGCTTATGTTTTCTTCTATCATTATCAGTTTAATAATGATCAGTTTTAACTTGCTTGGTGATGGTCTTCGGGACTCGTTTGATCCGAAAATGAAGAAATAGAGGTGAATATAATGGGGAAAATCTTATCAGTAGATGATTTACATATCTCTTTTGACACATACGATGGGGAAGTACAAGCTGTTCGGGGGGTTACGTTCGATTTATATAAAGGTGAAACGCTAGCCGTCGTCGGTGAATCGGGATCAGGGAAGTCTGTGATGTCGAAAAGCATCATGGGGTTGATACCGAAACCGACAGGAAGAATCGTCAAAGGAAATATTATGTACCAAGATAAGGACATTACGAAATTTTCGAATAAAGAATTGAGGGGCATCCGTGGATCTGATATATCCATAATATTTCAAGATCCGATGACGTCACTGAATCCGACAATGACTGTTAGTAATCAAATTATTGAAGGGATTCTTGCCCATCAAAAAATCACGAAAAAAGAAGCGGAAAAAAAAGCGGTTGAACTGCTTGAGTTAGTCGGAATCACAAATGCCGTAGAACGGGTGAAACAATACCCGCACCAATTTTCCGGTGGAATGCAACAGCGTGTAGTCATTGCGATGGCACTTGCCTGCAACCCTGGAATATTAATAGCGGATGAACCGACAACAGCGCTCGATGTTACTGTTCAGGCACAAGTGCTTGAATTGCTGAGAGATATCCAGAAGAAAATGGGTACATCTATTATATTCATCACACATGACTTGGGTGTTGTTGCAAATATTGCTGATCGGGTTGCTGTTATGTATGCAGGAAGAGTAGTGGAAATCGGGAAAACGGAAGAGGTTTTCTATAATCCACAACATCCTTATACAAAAGGGTTATTGGCTGCGATGCCTGATTTGACGATAGATCAAGAGGAATTGCGAACAATCCCGGGTTCTCCACCCAATTTGTTGCATCCTCCTACCGGGGACGCTTTCGCTTTACGCAATGAACATGCATTGAAAATTGATTTCCTTCATGATCCACCGATGTTCAAAGTAACTGAAACTCATTCTGCCGCAACGTGGTTATTGCATGGAAAAGCCTCAAAAGTTGCGAAGAAAATGGAAGAAAAGCAACAAGCGAAAATAATCAAAAGCGAAAAAGTATCTGGCAAAGAAATTGGAAAGGAGAAATTACTCGAAGTTAAAGGTTTGAAGCAGCACTTTATGGGCGGTAAAAATTCGATTATTAAAGCAGTCGATGGTATTTCTTTTGATATATATAAAGGCGAGACGTTTGGTCTTGTTGGAGAGTCTGGATGCGGTAAGTCGACAACGGGAAGAACACTAATTCGTTTATATGACGCAACAGCAGGCGAAGTCTACTTTAATGGCGTCGACATTCATAAGAAAAATAAATTGAACTTGAACAAAGATATTCAAATGATTTTTCAGGACCCGTATTCATCACTGAATCCAAGATGGACCGTGGCTGATATTATAGCCGAGGGAATGGATATACACGGGCTATATACATCGAAAACTGAGCGAATGGAAAAGGTTTATGAACTATTAAATACTGTCGGTCTTTCCGAAGAGCATTCAAATCGGTACCCGCACGAGTTTAGTGGAGGTCAAAGACAGCGCATAGGTATAGCGCGGGCTCTTGCTGTAGATCCGGAATTTATCATTGCAGATGAGCCGATCTCAGCATTGGATGTCTCAATTCAAGCACAAATTACGAACTTGTTGAAGAAACTTCAAAAAGAGAAGAACCTTACGTATTTATTTATCGCTCATGATCTGTCGATGGTGAAGTATATCAGCGACCGGGTCGGTGTCATGTACCAGGGGAAACTGGTTGAAGTGGCTGAGAGCAATGAGCTATATGACAATCCGTTACATCCTTACACCAAGTCATTGTTATCCGCCATTCCTGTTCCGGATCCTAAAGTTGAGAAAAGAAGAAAGAGGATTCACAAAGGCAAATGGGCTATCGACTCTGAAGATTGCATACTGAGGGAGATTACAGAGGGACACTGGGTTGCATGTTCTAAGGATGAAGTCGATTCATATAGAACGAAATCAGAAGCTACTGCTCTTTTAGTTTACTAAATTACCATGAAGGACTGTTGAAGATGGAAAAAAAGTCAGTCATTACTTTTAGTAGTGTTAGTTTGCTGGCATTGGCATTTCTACTACTGGATGTAAGTTTTGTCTTGTGGGATATTTTTTTTCTCATCGGATTAGTGATATTTATGCTGGGCGGCGTATTTTTATTGCTGGAAAAGGGGGTATTTGACTTCTTTTTTTACAGCTTTAAAAAATTCTTGAAGACATCCTCGAAAGTGGAGGAATATGTATCAGAAGTGAATGGTCAAGATGAATTTGCAGCGTCTTCAGCTAAGAAAGCTACGTTTCCACGCTACATTCTGTTCACGGGAATAACAATCATAGTCATCACAACGGTTTTTCCGGTATATCTCTTATAAAAAGTAATGAATGTTTCAAAACATTAAATAGGATATGGGGGGAAAAGAGTGAATAGATTAGTGAAGCTTCAACAACAATTTGACGAATTATCCATTGATGGGTTAATGATTAACGGTGACTGGAACCGACGATACGTAACTGGTTTTACAGGAAGTAACGGTATTGTACTTATTACGAAAAATGACGTTACACTCATAACGGATTACCGCTATTTTGAACAAGCGAAAAGTCAGACTGGCTTAAGTGTGGTCTTGCATGCAGAGCACACGGGTCATAAGCATAAAATCTACGATGAAGCAGCGAAGCAAATCAAAAAGATGGGCATAAAACGTCTTGGTTTTGAACAGCAGCATCTAAGTTTCGGAAACTATGCAAAATTGGATGGGCTAATCGATTGTGAAATGATACCTACTTATGATGTAGTGGAAAATCTGCGTATGGTCAAGTCGCTTGAAGAAATCGAAAACATCCGAACATCCTCTAAAATTACTGATGATGCATTCGTTCATATATTGGATTTCATTCGTCCAGGACTGACAGAGTTGAAAGTCGCAGGAGAATTGGAAAGTTTCATCAAAAAAAACGGTGGAATCACTTCAACGTTCAGTCCGATTGTAGCATCCGGGAAGCGGGCATCGTTGCCACATGGCAGGGCAAGTGACAAAGTCATTGAAAAAGGCGATATGATCACCATCGATTTCGGAACAAACTACAATGGCTACTGGTCTGATATTTCCCGTGTTGTGGCGATGGGTGAACCGAATGAAAAAATGATGGAAGTGCAGCAAGTCGTTCTTCGGGCTTTCACCAACTGTGCAACCAATCTAAAATCAGGGCTGACGGACCGTGAAGTGGATAAATATATGAGGGATGTCCTAATCGAAGCCGACTACAACCAATTCTCGGGAACAGGTACGGGTCATGGAATTGGCCTTGAAGTACACGAAAAGCCACTATTCTCCGTAGACTCGGAAAAAATCTTGTTACCAGGGATGGTCATTACGATTGAGCCTGGAATCTATTTACCCGAGATAGGCGGGGCGCGCATTGAAGACATGCTACTGGTTACGGAAGAGGGCTGCGAAGTATTGTCGCCATCTTCAAAGGAATTGGTTATTCTTTAAAAAATTTCAATAAGAAGGCTGCTGATGCGCAGGTTTTATTTAGGCATCGGCAGCCTTTTTGAAGACAATGACTAGTTGGCATCAAAGTTGCAATGCAATATACGTGCTAGAAAATACCGTTGAAAATTAAGAGGAGTGGTTTAGGTGGATAAAATTAATCAGATTAGAAGTTTATTTAAAGAGTTTGGAATAGATGGGCTGCTCGTTACCGATGAATTGAATCGCCGCTATTTAACAGAGTTTACGGGTAGTGCGGGTGTTGTCTTGATTACCCAAAACGAAGCTTTATTCTTAACGGACTTTCGCTATGACAAGCAGGCGAGGGAACAAATTAATGGCTATGAAATAAATATTCACCAGTCATCCCGATTGTTATTGGAAAGCATTGTGCAAAATGTTAACAAGCTCGGTATTAAAAACTTGGGATTTGAAGCGGGAGATATGAATTTTAATTTTTATACACAACTTGCAAATGTAATGGATGAAAATCTCGTTCCAACAACTAAAATTGTGGAAAAGCTTAGATTGGTCAAGACTGAAATAGAAGTTGAAAAGATTAGGGAGGCCGCGAAAATTGGAGATGCCGCGTTCAATCATATTCAAAGTATCATCCGGCCTGGCATAACAGAGTTGGACGTTGCCATTGAGTTGGAACACTTCATGAAGAAAAAGGGGGCAAGCGGAAATTCATCACATTCACTTATTGTCGCTTCCGGTCACCGAGGAGCATTGCCACATGGAGTTGCAAGTGACAAAGTGATTGAGTCAGGGGATATGGTGACGCTTGACTACGGGGCATTGTATGAAGGATACAGATCAGACATGACGAGAACGCTTGCAGTCGGAATACCCGATTCAAAACTGGTCGAAATGTATACGATTGTTCATGATGCACTGCAACTGACACTGGAGACGATCAAAGCGGGAATGTCAGCAAATGAAATAGACGCTATCGCAAGGGATTATATAGCAGGAAAAGGATATGGCCAATATTTTGGACACGGCCTTGGACATGGAATCGGTCTCGATATACACGAGGATCCTTTCTTCTCGAATATTTCAACGGAAGAACTTCTTCCGGGCATGATTGTCACGATTGAACCGGGTATCTATATTCCAGAACTGGGCGGCGTTCGAATTGAAGATGACATCTTTGTAAAAGAAAATGGGATTGAGATTTTGACGTTGTCTCCTAAACAATTGATTACGTTGTGAAGGGATTACTGGTGTAAATGTTAATAGACACCAGAATTGTAGTATTCAAATTATTTAGACACCATTATATTCGGTGAATGAAAAGTTGAAATTGAAAAAATAGATTAAATATCGTATTACTTCTGTATCCTCACTGACAATACGTCACAGTGGGGATATTCGTATGGTTTTTGGGACGCTTTGACTAGTGGCACGAAACTTGCAATGTAGTTATATATGTTCATATCGCAAGAAAGCCGAAAACTATGGGGTGGATATTGATGTCAACTTTGTTGGAAGTCAAAAATCTTAAAACACATTTTAAAAAGAATAAACGCGTCGTTCGGGCGGTAGACGGAATAGATTTTGAGATAAAAAAGGGTGAGACTGTTGCGCTTGTCGGGGAGTCCGGATGCGGAAAAAGCATGACTTCACTTTCAATTATGGGTCTTGTCCCGTCACCGGAGGGGAAAATAGAAGACGGTGAAATACTGCTAGATGGCGTTGATCTGGTACAATCACCCGAGAAAAAAATGTATAAAGTTCGAGGGAAAGATATTGCGATGATTTTCCAGGAACCGATGACATCTTTAAATCCTGTTCTAACAATTGGTGACCAATTGATGAGTGTCATCATTTATCATTTAAAACTCACAAAGAAACAAGCGGAAACCAAAGCGATAGAAATGCTGGAGTTAGTCGGTTTTTCTGATCCGAAAAAAATACTTAAAGATTACCCGCACCGCTTATCTGGCGGGATGAGACAACGAGTGATGATTGCGATGGCAATGTCCTGCAATCCCAAGTTGCTGATAGCGGATGAACCGACAACTGCATTAGACGTTACCATTCAAGCACAAGTCCTTGAGTTGATGAAAAAATTAAGTGTGCAATTTTCTACATCGATTCTTTTAATCACACACGATCTTGGTGTTGTTTCTGAACTGGCGGAAAGAGTCATTGTTATGTATGCAGGTAAAATTGTTGAAATCGCTCCTATTGATGATTTGTTCGAAAGCCCCCTCCATCCCTATACAGTAGGGCTAATTAATTCGGTCCCGAAAATAGATGGAGAAATTGAAAGGCTTCAGGCTATCAAAGGGAATGTTCCCGCTCCCGGATCAATAATAACAGGTTGCAGGTTTGCGGCTAGATGCAGCAAAGTGTTCGACCGCTGTAACAAGGAAATGCCAGCCTTGACAAAAATGGATGAAACTAGATCTGTTCGCTGCTTTTTGTATGACGAAGTGGGGGTGGAATGATGGGATCGACAAATTTATTAGAACCAACAAAACTTGAAAGAGTAAATAAAGTAATAGAAGAAACATTATTGGAAGTCCAGCATTTAAAAATGTACTTTCCAGTGAAAGCAGGAATAATACAACGTACAGTTGGTCATGTAAAAGCCGTTGACGATATTAGTTTTACCGTGAAGAAAGGGGAGACACTTGGAATCGTCGGAGAGTCGGGCTGCGGTAAATCGACGATGGGCAGGGCTCTTATTCGGTTATACGAACCGACAGGTGGGCATGTTCTGTTTGACGGAACCGATATTACGAAGTTACCGGAAAAAGAATTAAGGCCACTAATCCGAAGAAAAATTCAAATGATTTTTCAAGATCCTTATGCTTCCTTAAATCCCAGAAAATCATTGGGCAATCTTTTAAATGAACCGTTAAAAGCACACGGATTATATGGCAAACAAAAAGAGCGGGATGAAAAAATAAAGGAACTACTCAACGTCGTCGGGTTGCATTCCTCATCCATTAATCACTATCCTCATGAATTCTCGGGAGGGCAACGTCAGAGAATAGGCATAGCTCGATCCTTGGTGTTGAATCCGGAACTAATTATTGCGGATGAGGCTGTTTCTGCATTAGATGTATCCATACAAGCGCAAATCATTAATTTGCTGGAGGACCTTCAGTCGGAATTTAACCTTACGTATATATTCATATCCCACGATTTAAGTGTGGTAAGGCATATTGCGGATCGGGTAGGCGTTATGTATTTGGGGAAACTCGTTGAGCTGGCTGACAAGAATGATTTATACTTTGAACCGCTTCATCCATATACACAGGCACTACTTTCCGCCGTACCTGTTATTCGAAGCAAAGGTACTGTCAGCAGGGAGAGGATTGTTTTAAAAGGTGATATTCCGAGTTCTGTCAATCAGCCGGCTGGATGTGTATTCCATACAAGATGTCCGGCAAAAATGAAAGTTTGTGAAACGATGATTCCTCAACTTAACGAAGCGCGACCAAATCATTTCGTTGCCTGTCATTTATATGATGAAAGTCTATAAATGGGTAAATAGATTTTTATTCTGTAGAGGGGGGAAGACGTTTAATAACTGGCAGCGGTACGATTTCAGAAAAAGTTAAGGGGGAAAAGTAGTATGTTGAAAAAAAGAATTTTACTAGCAGTTGTTTTCATATTAATGCTTATAGTTTCTGCATGTTCGGACGGAGAAGTTAAAGACAAGAGTGACCAAAAGGACGGTAACCAAACAGAAAAAGACGCAGCTTCAGGCGGTAAATTAATGCTAGGTACGACAGCTGCTCCGACATTATTCAATCCATATTACTCAACTGATACTTCAAGTTCGACGCTTGAAGGATTTATGTTTAGCGGATTAGTTACAGTCGACGAAGATTTCAATCCCGAAGGAGATCTAGCCGAAAGCTGGGATTTCTCAGATGATGGGCTAACATGGACTTTCCATTTGAGGGAAAGTGTTAAATGGCATGATGGGGAAGATTTTAATGCGGATGATGTTGTATTTTCTTATGGCATTCCATTGAATGAAGGTTACGTCGGACCACGGGGGCTGCCGTTTGAAATTATTGATGAAATAAATAAAGTTGATGATTATACAGTAGAGTTTGTCCTTTCTGAACCATACGCACCATTCATTACGATTACGGCACAATTTGAAGTATTGCCGGAGCATATTCTCGGAGATGTTCCTATTGCGGATCTTGGCAAGGACAAATTCAATACAAAAGAACCGATTGGAACGGGTCCATTCAAATTTAAAGAATGGAAAGAGGGAGAGTATATTGAACTTGTAGCGAATGATGACTATTTCCTTGGAAAACCAAAATTGGATGGTATTATTTACAAAATTGTCCCTGATATGAATACGCTGATGGCTCAGTTGGAAGTTGGCGATATTAATATGATGGGCATTTCTCCACAATATATCGAAACCGCCAAAAGGTTGGAGGAAAAAGGGAAGATAGTAGTATCTTCTGGACCTGCCAATGCTTTTGAATTTATCGGTTATAACTTAAGAAATGAATTGTTCCAAGACAAAATGGTGCGCCAAGCATTAACGCATGCCATTGATAAGGCATCCATCGTAGAGGCTTTATTGGATGGAGCAGGCACTGTTGCAGATGGTCCCGGAAGCCCTGCAAACTGGGCATTTAATCCAGATGTTCCGAAGTTCGAGTACGATCCAGAGGTTGCGAAGGAAATGTTGAAAGAAGCTGGGTGGGAACCGAATTCTACGGGCGTTTTGGAGAAGGACGGTAAGAACTTTGAATTTGTATTGAAAACGACATCGGCAAATGAAGTTCGTCAGCAAATTGCAGAAGTTGTTCAGCAGCAACTGAACGAAATTGGTATTAAAGTTTCGATTGAAGTACTTGAATGGAGTGCCTATGTAGAACAAACAAGTCCGCCGCTTTGGAACTTTGACGCTATCGTAGCAGGTTGGTCTATCGGCAGCGACCCGGACCCAACGTGGTTCTGGCATACATCCGAAATTGAAAACGGCTTGAATTACAGTGGTTATTCCAATAAGAAAGTTGATGAACTACTGTCTGAAAATACAAAAGTATCCGACCTAGATGAAAGAAAAAGAATCATCGCCGAAGCGGATGCAATTGTTGCCGAGGATCAGCCGAATACATTCTTATACTATGTGGAGGGCAGTTTAGCAAATGCACCGAGTCTTCACGGACCTTCATATAATGCGTCCAACACTTACTACAACATACATGAATGGTACATCGAATAATTATTTAAAATAAAATCCCTATCATAAAAAGCGAACATCTCAAGTATACAACTGGAGGTGTTCGCATTATTACTAAATCAATTGTATGGATGAACTCATATTTTTAAAGTGGAAATGGTTTCTATATATGTTGAACAAATGAATACTTATATAAACTGAGCGAAGGTGGCTTAGGGCGGGAGGCATCCCATAGCGCCGTAGCAAATTCAATGGGATTCTTTATTTCAACATATATAGTATTTTATCCATTGGATATTCAGAAAGCCCCAGTCAACGAAAAATTATAAGAAGGAGCGGACTGAAAATGACTACATATATAGTAAGAAGAACGTTAATGGCTATCCCATTACTTTTTATTATAACAATCATTTCATTTGCCATGATGCAGATGGCACCGGGAGATCCTACGGCGTTAATGATGGATCCCATGATCAAACAGGAAAATTTAGCCGCTTATAAAGAAGCCTATGGTTTAAATGATAACGTCATAGTTCAGTACGTTAGGTGGCTGGGAAATATGGCGCAAGGAAATTTTGGGGAATCATTGATTCGGCAGGGTGTACCTGTTAGCGAACTGATTGTGGCCCGGCTTCCAAATACCTTGATATTAATGGTCGTGTCATCTGTCATTGCTTTTCTTATTTCCATTCCACTTGGCGTCATCTCAGCGACTAAACGTAACTCTTTGACTGATTATTCGATTACATTTGTATCCTTTTTAGGAATTGCAACACCAAACTTTTGGATAGGTCTTGTCTTGATTATGTTTATGTCTGTTCATATGGGCTGGTTTCCGACGGGTGGTGTCTCGACTCTTGGAGAACCTTTCAGCCTGTGGGATCGCATTCATCATTTAATACTTCCGGCGTTTGTACTTGCGACCGCAGATATGGCAGGATTAACGAGATACTCCCGTTCGAGTATGTTGGAAGTATTGCGGCAGGATTATATTCGTACAGCTAAAGCGAATGGTTTCCGCAATATGACAGTTATTTTTAAGCATGGCCTTCGTAATGGACTAATCCCGATCATTACAATTCTTGGGTTAATGTTGCCGTCATTTATTGGAGGATCTGTCATAATAGAAAGTATTTTTGCATGGCCCGGAATTGGTTTGCTTTTTGTAGAAGCCGCATTTCAACGGGATTATCCAGTAATAATGGCGGTAGTTGTAATTGCAGCGTCCTTGGTCGTAATCGGAAACTTAATTGCAGATATACTTTACGCTATATTCGATCCGCGAATTGAGTATTAGGAGGGGAAAGAAGTGACACCACCAGGAATGAATCCAACGGCGAATGAGCCATTGCTTATAGATGGAACACAAGATTATATTCACGAATCGATTTGGAAAGTCATGTTGCGCAAGTTCATGAAAAACAAACTAGCTGTCATTGGTGCATTTTTGCTGTTTATTATTATCGGCTGTGCCATATTTGCTCCTTGGATAGCGCCGCAAGATCCTAGTAAACAAGTTTTGCTGGATAAACTTAGTCCGCCAGGAGAAAAGTACATTTTAGGTGCAGATACTTTAGGGCGTGACACATTGAGTCGATTGCTTTACGGGGCGAGAGTCTCCTTGCTTGTAGGCTTTGTTTCCGTGGCGGGTTCAATTTTTATCGGCACGGTAATCGGGGCGGTAGCAGGTTATTACGGCGGCAAGCTTGACGCGGTTCTTATGCGAATTGTAGATGCTGTCATCTCATTCCCCTCACTGTTCTTACTCATTACACTTGTTACTATATTTGAACCAAGCCTAATGACGCTTATCAGCGTATTTGCAATATTTGGCTGGACTGGAACCGCCCGTTTAGTGCGGGGGGAATTTTTATCCCTTCGTTCGGCTGAATTTGTATTGGCGGCAAGAACATTAGGAATCCGGAACGTCAAGATCATATTTTCTCATATTTTGCCTAATGCAATGGGGCCGATTATTGTTTCTGCAACACTTGGTATTGGAGGGGTCATTTTAGGGGAAGCCGCCCTAAGTTATCTTGGACTCGGTATTCAACCGCCGATTCCGAGTTGGGGGAATATGCTGCAAAGTGCCCAAAATCCTCAAATCATGCTTGGCGCATGGTGGTACCCTCTATTCCCAGGCTTTATGATTCTGATTACTGTACTGGCATTTAACTTTATAGGTGATGGATTACGCGATGCATTTGATCCTAAAATAAGTGAATGAAATAGTAAGCGAAAGAAGACCATTCTCAAAATGAATTTCATTTTGAGAATGGTCTTCTTCATGCACTTATTATGAGAACATATCTAATCCTTTATAAAGGAACGTATAAATGTCCGTATGTTCTTCAATGATTTTTACTGTCGGCTTACCCAGTCCATGACCGGCATCTTTTTCAATTCTGAGGAGGATGGGTGCTTCACCAATTTGAGCTTCTTGCAGGGTCGCTGCATACTTTTTCGAATGAAGCGGTACAACCCGATCATCCGTATCTCCAGTTGTGATTAATGTGGCGGGATATGTTTGATTGGGTGAAATATTATGAAGCGGTGAATAGGCATAA
Source organism: Sporosarcina sp. FSL K6-1508 (assembly GCF_038007465.1). Classification (NCBI taxonomy): domain Bacteria; kingdom Bacillati; phylum Bacillota; class Bacilli; order Caryophanales; family Caryophanaceae; genus Sporosarcina; species Sporosarcina sp. FSL K6-1508. The sequence continues at coordinate 1,012,786 of NZ_JBBOXF010000001.1, forward strand.
ATTGTTTTAAAGTGTTCTGCGTTCTTTTCCGCATTACCGAATTCTGATGTCCAAAATCGTCCAACAGTGAAGTGCTGATATCTGAGCATGTCAGTTACAGGCACTTGGCAAATGACTACACTAAATAAGTCGGGTCGTTGGTTCATACAAGCTGAAACCAATAGGCCGCCATTACTTCCGCCCATAATGGCCAATTTGGAAGGGCTCGTATAATCGTTGCTGATCAACCATTCAGCCGCTGCGATGAAATCATTGAATACTTGTTGTTTCCTATCAAATGTTCCAGCTTGATGCCAATCTTCTCCATACTCTCCGCCGCCCCTGATGTTAGCTACGGCATAGATACCCCCATCTTCGATAAACATCGCATTGGATGCAGAGTAGGAGGGTGTTATGCTGATGTTGAATCCACCGTAACCGTATAACAGTACAGGATTATCTCCAGTTAACTTGAGATCTTTTTTATGGATGATAAACATAGGTATGTTCGTCCCGTCATTTGAAGGGTAAAAATATTGCTTTGTTTCAAAAGCCGAACTATCCAGCGCTCCCTGCGAAGAAAAGACAGTCTCGAGGCAATTTGTCGTGAAATTATAGCGTGCAACTGTCGTCGGGCTTAAGTAAGAAGTGTAACTAATGAACATTTCTTTTTGTTCTTTATTTGTGGTGATGTTTGTCACCGTAATCATATCAGGAAGATCCAGTTTACGGATGAGCACTCCGGATAGATTATATAACTTGATGAAGTCTTTGGCGTGCTTCAGATAGGTTATCGCTAATTGATCATCCATCAGTTTAGTGAATGACATGACACCCTCTTGTTCAGGAATAATTTCCTGCCAATCTTTTTCTTCAGGCTGGTTAATATCAATGGCAACTATTTTCCCGTTCGCTGAATCCTTATTGGTATAGATATAAAAAGTAGTGCCTTTATTTCCAATGAATGAATAATAGGCATCTCCTGCAGCGGCTAGGGGGATAAATTCACCTTCGCTCGCAATCGGTCGATAATAAAGCCGGTTTTTGTTTTCTGTTCCTTTCCATGATTCAAGCAAAAGATAGTTATAGTCGTCTGAAATGATAGCGGCGAATGCGAGCTCTTTGTCGTCCGTACTTTCATGAATTAGTTTGTCTTCGGTTTCGGGCGTGCCCACGTCATGGAAATAAAGTCGGTTATAATTACTTTCATCGACGGAATCTACAGCACCAAATTCGGGGTAGCGGCTGTAATAGAAGCCGGTTCCATTTTCAATCCAGGCAAGACTGCTGAATTTACAGCGTGAAATGATTTCCGGATATTCCATGCCATTGTCCATGTTACGGATTTTTATTTCTTGCCAGTCGCTGCCATTCTCTGAAAGTGCATATGCCATTAGATTTCCTTCTTTGTTAAAGGAAATGTGTGTTATAGCCGTTGTTCCATCTGGATTCAATGCGTTTGGATCGATCATGACTTCTGGCGAGGCATCTGAAAGTGTTTTTGCACGATAAAATACAGGCTGATTTTGCAGGCCGTCATTTTTTTGGAAGTAATAATAATTGCCTTCTTTTTGGGGAACGAAATACTTTTCATAATTCCAATGTTTTGTTAGCTTTTCTTTTAGCTCTTTTCTTTCAGGAATTGTTTTGAAATAAGATTGTGTGTTAGCGGTTTGTTGCTCATCCCATATTTTTGTTTCTGTACTCTTATCATCTTCCAACCATCTGAAAGGATCTTTAACAATAGTGCCATGATAGTTATCTGTAACAATTTGTTTTTCTTTTTCACTTTTCATTCCGTTAACGCTCCTTTGTTTGTATTTATAGGCGTGAAAATTCTTTACACCTATAAATACATGCAAGTTATGTGCCGATATATAGGAAATACGAAAATAAAAGACTGGCTTTTCAAATGGGAGGAAATGCATTCATTGTGAATGAATTCACAATAAGTGACACATGTCATATTGAAAATCATGACACATATGTCTTCTGTGAAATCAGAAAGTTCTTTATCATTAGATTCAAGGTAGTGAATCAGAAAAAGAACATCAGATTGAAGGAGGATAACACAACATGTCTAAAGAAAAAACAAAGCAGTTGCACAAAGACGTTGCCCCTTTTGCGAAGTCGGATAAAAAGAAAAGTATTATACAACTTGTCAATACAGTCCCGCCGTTTCTAATCCTTTGGTTTTTAGCTTACCAAAGTCTGTCAGTATCTATCTGGCTAACCCTTGGAATTTCTGTGATTGCAGCAGGATTTGTCATTCGGACATTCATCATCTTCCACGATTGCACGCATGGTTCATTCTTCAAAAACAAAAAAACAAATGATATTGTAGGTACCATTACTGGTGTCCTTACACTGTTTGCATATGAAAAATGGAAACGCGAACACTCAATTCATCACGCAACAAGCTCAAATCTCGACAAACGCGGCACGGGTGATATCTGGGTCATGACGGTTGAAGAGTATGTTGAAGCTTCAAAATGGCAGCGTTTTGCTTACCGTTTATACCGTAACCCGATTGTTATGTTCGGTTTCGGACCGCTTTTCCTTGTACTTATCTCAAGCCGTTTCAACCGTAAAGATGCACGTAAAAAAGAACGCAACAATACGTATTTGACAAACGCAGTACTGGTTGTTTTGTACACCGGCATGATTATGCTTGTCGGTTGGCAGGCATTCCTTATCGTACAAGGAACGATCATGTTCGTTGCAGGAGCACTTGGTATTTGGTTGTTCTACATCCAACATACATTTGAAGACTCTTATTTCGAAGAGGAATCGGAGTGGGATTATGTGAAAGCAGCTATTGATGGTAGTTCATACTACAAACTACCGCGTGTATTGCAGTGGGCGACAGGAAATATCGGTTTCCATCATGTCCATCACTTGTCACCGCGTGTTCCGAACTACAATTTGGAAATGGCGCATGAATCGACACCACCTCTTCATGTAGCAACTACAATTACAATCAAAGAAAGTTTGTCGTCAATCCGCTACCGTTTATATGATCCGGAGAAGAAAAGATTTATCGCGTTTAAAGACGTGAAGCATATGATTAAGTCAGCACGCCCCTCAATTGATTTAAAGCCGAAACGCACAAGTTTCGACGCAGAATAATAATGGAAACAGTCATCTCTTAAGGGATGGCTGTTTTTTTTATCCCCGTACAAATGAACTCTCTTAAATCTTGGTTGGTCGCAGCAACGACGTGAAAATCCGCTTTTGGCGCTTCCGTTCAGCCCAAAAAATTAGTCGTTGCTCGAAATGAATCGAAATTTAATCATGACGACATGAAATGTGATAATCTAATTATACAAGGTATTGAATATACAGAAGATTAGGAGGGATTTTAGTGGAGGACGGATTGGGAGTTAGTATTAAAGATTTAAGACTGAAAAAAAGGATGACATTAAATGACGTGTCTAAAAAAAGTGGTCTGTCTATTAGCTTTTTATCGCAAGTAGAACGTTCTATAAGTTCAGTCACATTGACGTCGCTTAAGAAAATATCGGAGGCGCTTGGAGTAAATGTAAGTTATTTTTTTAATTTACAGAATGCACAAAGAGTCAGCATTATAAGGAAAGAAAAACGTGAAAGCCGTAGGTATCAAAATGCCAAATTTAACTTTTCAAGTTTAGCCGGGAGTTTTCAAAACCCATTATTTGAACCAATTATTGCGACACTATTACCAGGTGAAACGCAAATAAAGCCTTATTCACATGAAGGTCAAGAGTTTTTATACGTTTTAGAAGGAACTTTGACGGTCATATTAGATGACAAAGAGCACTTTTTATATCCAGGAGATAGTCTACATATCGAATCAACGACTCCGCATACCTGGTTTAATAATTCTAATGAGCTGGTAAATTTATTAATTGTAGTGGCATCAATTAATAGTAGTACGATAAGCAAATTTGATAGGATTTAAAAAATACTGGAATGGCTTGTATTAAACGATTGCGCTAAAAATCCAATTTTCACGTCGGGTTAAAGTATCAATCAATTCGAAACTGTCTATTAATTATTGTTGACATTGACGTAAATCCGATTATAATTGGAATGAGAATAACGGTTTTCAGAATTGACTGTTCATTTAATCGGAATTGTTTTTTTGTGAATAAATTGAAGTGGAGGTGAAATTATTTAAGTTGAGGAGAATAAGTTAAAATTAAATTAAATTTGAAAAATGTCTATTTAGTACTAAAAACAGTTGAGTGGGGTGTGAAAATATGAAGTTATTTAGAGGGAAGAAAAGTAGAACTTTATCAATACTTATCATGGCAACACTACTAGGATTAATATCCGCCTGTTCACAAGGGGATGCAGAAGGACAGGCAGTGGATGGAAAGGTATACAAGTGGAGAATGGTCACACATCAAATTCCAGGTACGTCAAGGTACGACGGTACAATTCTACCATTTGTTGAAGCGGTCAAGAAAGCATCTGGTGGAAGGTTGATAATTGAACCGTACGGTGCAGATAACCTATTTCCTACTACAGATACATTTGATTCCGTAAAAGATGGTGTAGTTGAAATGGCTGCCATTTACACTGGGTTTTGGACGGGGAAAGATCCTATTTTTGCCCTAGGCGGAGGAACAATGCCTGGAGATCCAATACAAGGATTTTCTGAACACTTCTATCGTTCTGATCAATTGGAGCCGTTAATAAGTAAAGTATATGAAAAACATGGCATAAAAAACTTAGGTGCATTTGACTATGCACCAGAAGAAATATTGCTTTCAACAGTACCGATTAATTCGGTTGCTGACTTTAAAGGTAAAAATATCAGAGCTGCGGGAATTGCTAGTATTTATTATGGGAAATTAGGTGCATCAGCAATTTCGTTATCAGCACCGGAAATTTATACCGGATTACAGTTGGGAACTGTAGATGCAGCTGAATACAATGACTTTTTAGTAAACAAGGAGCTTGGACTTAATGAAATAACAAAATACGTTATCGAACCTGCCTTGCATGTAGGACCAAGCACTGACAAAGAATTAATTGTTAATCCTAAAGCGTGGGATTCACTACCTGACGACTTAAAAGCAATTGTTATGACTGCAAGGGATGAGGCGAGATATAATTCGGCAGTAGCTTATGGCGTTGAAAATCAGAAAGCAAAACAAGAATGGTTGGATAGTGGTGTAGAAATTATTCAGTTACCTGATGAAGAAGTAACAAAAATGCGGAAAGTTGCTTTTGATTTACTACTCGAATACAAAAAAGAAAGTGCTGCAAGTGAAGAATATATTAATGCCTATGCACAAGTTTTATATGATTTGGGATATGAAGAAGATGCGGGAAAACTGGGGTATAAAAAATAGTTATAACTAAAGCTTTGCCTTGTTTTTTAACCACCTGAATAAGGTGAAGAACTATATCATCAATAAGAGTAAATCAAATGAGAAGTGGTGAAGAGTAAAATGAGAAGTATTCTTAGGGCAATAGATAAAATATCTTATTGGTCGGGGAAAATCGTGAGCTTTTTAATCATACCGCTAACGCTTGTTATATGTTACACCATTATAATGAGAAAATTTTTTTCAAGTGCACCAGACTGGGGATTTGAAGTACCAATCTTTCTATATGGGATTGGCATCATGATTGCTGGTGCAGAGGTCCTCCGCGTAAATGGGCATATATCTGTTGACGTTATTCCAAGACTACTGCCGGCAAAGGCTCAAGTTATTTTGAAAATATTCTCATCGACAATAATAATTATTGTTTGCCTGTTTATGGCTTGGCAGGGATACAATTCTGCGTTAAGTTCTACATTAATTAATGAACACTCTTCCCATCAAAGTTCATTTAACCCTCCAATTTGGTGGTTTAGGTGGTTCATTCCTCTTTCTGCCATATTAGTTCTTTTGCAGGCAATTAGGCAACTAGCCAATGAAATTCTTGAACTCCTGGGAAAGGAAAATGAAGATGTTACTTGAATATGCACCGATAATCATGTTTATTGTTTTGCTTTTATTGCTTTTTTTAGGGGTTCCAATCGCTTTTTCTTTAAGTTTTACGGGCCTTGTATTTGCTTACTTTTTATGGGGGATACAAAGTACAAGTCTCTTAACTAGTGCCGTCTGGGGTGTGATGAATAACTTCACACTTATTGCAATTCCGTTATTTATATTTATGTCAATACTATTGGAAAAGTCAAATATAATTGCTGATCTATATGATGCAGTTTATAAATGGTCTGGTGGTTTACGAGGTGGTTTGGCCATTGCAACTATTATTGTTGGAGCAATTATTGGTGCAATATCAGGTGTAGTTGCTGCTGGTGTAATTGGATTAGGCTTAATTGCTTTACCTCAAATGTTGAAATATAAATACCAGGAAAATTTAAGTCTAGGTGCTGTTATGGCTGGCGGTACCCTAGGTCAGTTAATACCCCCAAGCTTAAATATGGTAGTTTACGGTGCGATAACCGGTGTTTCTGTTACAAGTCTTTTTGCTGGTGGATTGGGAACGGGAGTTTTTCTTGCTAGCTTGTTTGTTATCTATATTTTAGTACGTTCTTTTCTTCAAAAAGATTTAGCGCCAGCTCTTGAAAAGGAAAAAAGGGCAACGTTGAATGAAAAGGTTGTCGCATTAAAATCAATAATTCTTCCCATGCTTTTAATTTTTATTGTATTAGGAACAATATTTACAGGAACTGCTACTCCTACCGAGGGTGCCGCTGTAGGGGTTTTAGGGACATTAGTTATTAGTTTAATTACTAAAAGACTTAATTTGAAAGGGTTCATGTCCGCTCTATATGAAACACTTAAAATGTCAGGAATGGTCGGTTGGATACTTGCTGGGGCAGCATGCTTTAGTTCGGTATTCTCAGGAGTAGGTGGAAATCGATTAGTGTCAGATATGGCCCAATCTGCACCGGGTGGAAAATGGGGCGTACTTGTATTCTCTTTAATATTTATAATCATTTTGGGAATGTTTTTAGAAACAATGGCCTTAATTATGTTAGCCGCACCTATTATTTCTCCACTAATTGCCGATGCCGGCTTTGATCCGTTGTGGTGGGGGATTGTCTTTATGGTTGTTTTACAACTAGCTTACTTAACACCGCCGTTTGGATTTGCAATATTCTATTTGAAGAGTGCAGTTAGTGACAAGATTCCAATTGAGAGAATTTATAAAGCAACATTACCATTTATTGTATTGCAGCTTATAGCTGCTATAATATTTATTCTTTTCCCAGGGTTAGCCCTATGGATTCCTGAACTATTAAAAAAATAGTGGAAACCGTTAGTTTAATTTATAAACAAAAATATAAAACATAGGAGGAATTTATTATGGTAAAACTTGAAGGGGTATTCCCAGTACTAATTACACCAATGATCAATGAAAGGGAAATCGATTGGGAAGGATTCAAAAATAACATCGAGCATTTCATCAATGCGGGTGTGACAGGTCTTACAATTAACGGCAGTACGGGCGAATTCGTCAGCTTGACAAGGGAAGAGCGCTATAAAGCAGTTGAAGTAGCAGTTGCACAAGTCAACGGTCGAATTCCATTGATAGTTGGTACGGCGGCCGAAACGACAGCAGATGCGATTGAATTTACACAACAGGCTGAACAGGCTGGTGCGGACGCTTCATTGCTGATCAACTCGTATTATTCACACCCGAAAGAGAACGAAATCTATGAACACTTCAAGGCTGTTGCAGAATCTGTTAAATTCCCGGTGATGATTTACAATAACCCATTTACATCGGGCGTCGACATTAGCACGGAAACGATTCTAAAAGTCGGACGTGACGTTGAAAACATTACGCATATTAAAGAATCAAGCGGTGGCATCGGCAAAGCGCGTGATATTGCCCGACAGGGCGCAGGTTTCATTAAAGTATTCTGCGGATCTGAGGACCTTGCAATCGAATCGCTACTTGTCGGTGCAACGGGATGGATTTCTGTATCGGGGAACATTGCACCACGCCTTGTGACGGACATGTACAACCATGTTCAAAATAATGAATTGGACCAGGCTTGGGCACTTTATGATAGACTTCTGCCGCTTTGCGAATTTCTTGAAGGGTCCGGAAAATACGTTCAAATCGTTAAAAGAGCAATGGATCTGCAAGGGTTAGCGGGCGGACCATGCCGCAGACCGAGACTTCCGCTTAACGAAGAGGAAGAAGCGAAATTGAAAGAACTTCTACAAAGCTTGGAAACGGTCACTAACTAAGAAGTGGAGGTGGAAAACGAATGGAAGCAACAGACTATAAACTGAAACCAAAAGTGCAGGAATTTTTGCAAGGCGTCAAAGGGCTTTATATTGACGGGGAATATGTACCAGCAATTAGCGGGAAAACATTCGATGTCATTAATCCGGCGACCGAAGAAGTGATCGTGCAAGTAAGTGAAGCGCAAGCAGAAGATGTTGATATAGCGGTTGCCGCTGCGAGAAAAGCGTTTGATGAAGGTGAATGGACGAAGATGGAGACAGCTGAACGTTCTCATCTTATCTATAAGTTTGCAGATTTATTGGAAGAACACCGTGAAGAGCTTGCGCAACTGGAAGCACTGGATAACGGCAAGCCTTATGCAGTAGCGCTAGCAGATGATGTGGATGGCACGGTTCAGCATTTCAGATACTACGCGGGCTGGGCGACGAAAATGGTCGGACAAACAATCCCTGTGTCCAAGGATTACTTGAATTACACCGTACACGAAGCTGTTGGTGTTGTTGGACAAATTATTCCTTGGAACTTCCCGCTAGCGATGGCTGCTTGGAAGCTCGGCTCGGCACTTGCGGTCGGCTGTACGGTCGTCATCAAGCCTGCAAGTGAAACGCCACTATCTCTTCTATATGTGGCAAAGCTATTCAAAGATGCCGGATTCCCTAACGGTGTTGTCAACGTTATACCTGGCGCCGGTCGAGTTGCCGGAGATGCGATTGTTGGGCATAAGGATGTGGATAAAGTTGCATTTACGGGCTCAACGGCTGTCGGAAAAGGCATTATGCGAAAAGCGGCTGATCAGCTCAAAGGCGTTACCCTTGAGCTTGGCGGAAAATCGCCGAGCATCATCCTGGAAGATGCCGACCTTGAAGAAGCCATTGAAGGGGCATTTAACGGCACGATGTATAACCATGGACAAAACTGTAGCGCTTGTACACGCGTCTTCGTTCACCGGTCGCATTATGACCGCGTAGTGAATGAGTTAGTCGAACGTGCAAATGCGCTGAAGCTCGGACCTGGCATGGATTCGGAAACGGAAATGGGTCCACTCGTTTCAGCAAAACAGCAACAGACGGTTCTCGACTATATCGAAAAAGGAAAAGCGGAAGGTGCACGTCTTGTCGCAGGTGGCAGCAAAGCGTTCGATAAAGGTTACTATGTGCAACCGACAATTTTTGCAGATGTAGAAGATGACATGACGATTGCGCGAGAGGAAATCTTCGGACCTGTCCTATCCATTTTTGTTTTTGATACGGTGGAAGAAGTGATCCGACGTGCAAATGATAGTATCTATGGGCTTGCAGCGAGCGTCTGGACAGAAAATATCAAAACGGGCCATTATGTTGCAAAGAAATTGCAAGCAGGGACGGTCTGGATCAACGACTTTGGTATCGAAATCGAGACAATGCCGTTTGGCGGCTACAAACAATCCGGTATTGGCCGTGAAATGGGCGGAGAATACGGTTTGGCGAACTATACTGAAGTAAAAAGTGTATTCGTGAACATCAAACAGTAATTGATTCAGTAGTCTAACTGATAGAAAAACGGCTTTGGAATCTAAATTCAAGGACGTTTTATGCCTTTCCACCAATAACATGTTTCCTCCAAAAAGTGTGACAACGAGAGATTACTATTGGATATACTAAAAGAAGTGAACATTCTATCGGCAGAAAATGCGAGGTAGTTAAAATGAAAATAGTATAGGGATAATTATATTCTAGTGTCCAGCTATTGATTTAAAGCCGAAGCGCACAAGTTTCGACGCAGAATAATACTTAAAACAGCCATCGTTTCAGAGGATGGCTGTTTTTTTATTCTTCCAATTTGGTACAATGGTAAGTATAGACAGGACGGTGAAACAAATATATGCAGAGTTGGTACAGTATTTTTCCGAAAAATCCATGGCTCAGTATTTACGCATGGGCAGTATTTTGTCTTCTTCCATTCTTTTTCATCTTCAGATCATCGTCACCGATCGAAATTGCTATCGGCATTTCATTGGTATTATTATTTTTCCTGTCGTACCGGTTTTCATTCAAATCGAAGAGCGGCCTCGTTTATATGTGGATCAGTTTCGAAATTGTGATTAACGTAGTAATGACGCTGTTATTCGGGTATGTTTACTTATCGATATTCACTGCGTTTTTCATTGGTAATATCCGAAACCCAATTGGATTTTTCATCATATACGGGCTGCATATTGCAATTACGGTTGTTGCGATTGTCATAGGTTTTTTCATTGAACTCGAATTGTTTATTTCACAAATCCATTTCATCATCATTACTGTGATTGGTACGGTGCTGTTGCCGTTTAATCTATACAATCGAAATAAGCGTGAAAACTTGGTTGATCAATTAGAAGATGCGAATGAACGGATTTCTGAGCTGATTATTTTAGAGGAACGGGAACGGATTTCCCGGGATTTACACGATACACTCGGTCAAAAGTTATCGCTGATTGGTTTGAAAAGTGACTTGGCTGGAAAATTGGTGTCTCGTGATCCAAGGGCGGCTGAAAGAGAATTGCGCGATATAAGGCAAACTGCAAGCACGGCGCTGAAAGAGGTACGGGAGTTAGTTGCAGGGATGCGGGCAACGAAACTGGAAGATGAAGTCATCCGCATTCAGCAAATGTTAAAGGCAGCTGAAATGGAGTACAAAATCGAGGGCAATCCTTCATTCGCTAATATCCCGGCGATCGTCGAAAGTGTCATGAGCATGTGTTTGAAAGAAGCTGTGACAAATGTCGTGAAACATAGTTTCGGAACGACTTGCTGTGTTTCGTTCCATCATTTACCGAATGAATTTGTCATTAATGTAGAAGACGATGGAATTGGAATCGCAAGAGGCGGAGAGACGTCACCGGGGAATGGTTTGACAGGAATGCGGGAACGTCTTGAGTTTGTCAACGGAAGCCTTCGTGTCGAGGGCGGCGAGGGAACGAAATTATCGATTCGTGTTCCTGCGGTCATACAACATATTATGGAGAGTGATTGACGTGATTCGAATTGTTATAGCGGAAGATCAAGGGATGATGCTTGGAGCACTAGGATCATTATTGAATATGGAAGATGATATGGAAGTGGTCGGCAAGGCGAAAAATGGCGAAGAAGCGGTCGCATTGGTGAAAGAACATCAGCCCGATGTCTGCATTATGGACATTGAAATGCCTCTTATGACGGGACTTGACGCAGCGGAAGCTCTCCATGGCGAGGAGTGTAAAATTATCATTTTGACGACATTTGCCAGAACCGGTTATTTTGAACGAGCTCGAAAAGCGGGCGTACGTGGCTATTTGTTGAAAGACAGTCCAATCGAGGAGCTTGTTAGTTCAATCCGGACGATTATGGACGGCAGACGGATTTACGCACCGGAACTTGTAGACATTGCTTACGGAGACGGGGATGAAACGGTAAATCCACTAACGGACCGCGAAACCCAAGTACTCTCGCTAATCGCCGAGGGAAAGACGACAAAAGAAATCGCGGGCGAGTTGTTTTTGACGCCGGGGACGGTGCGGAATTATATCTCCACCATTTTGGATAAGCTGGACGTCGGTAACCGGATTGAAGCAATTTCCCGATTTAAGGAGAAGGGCTGGTTTAAGTGACTTGTCCGCAAAAAATAATTAGAATAGATCCAAAAGTGGATAGTATTCATTTGATGAAAGCCGCTAGAAGCGAGAAAGTTTCCGGCGGCTTTTTGACGTGGGAAATGGGAGGAGATAGTTATTTGAATGGGGCATATATTGGCAGACCGCTCCTATCCGCCATCGCACCGCTCACATCCCGCTGAAGACCGCTCCTATCCGTCGTCGTACCGCTCCTATCCCACCGAAGTCCGCTCCTATGCGCTATCGAACCGCTCCTATCCCGCCGAAGTCCGCTCCTATGCGCTATCGCACCGCTTCTATCCCGCCGAAGACCGCTCCAAACCGCTATTGAACCGCTCCTATCCCGCTGAAGACCGCTCCTATCCGTCGTCGCACCGCTCCTATCTCACCGAAGACCGCTCCAAACCGTCGTCGCACCGCTCCTATCCCGCCGAAGACCGCTCCAAACCGCTATTGAACCGCTCCTATCCCGCTGAAGTCCGCTCATAACCGTCGTCGCACCGCTCCTATCCCAATGAAGCCCGCTCATAACCGCCGTCGTACCGCTCATATCCCGCTGAAGCCCGCTCTTATGCGCCGTCGTACCGCTCCTATCCCGCCGAAGTCCGCTCCAAACCGCTATTGAACCGCTCCTATCTCACCGAAGCCCGCTCATAACCGTCGTCGCACCGCTCATATCCCGCTGAAGACCGCTCCTATCCGTCGTCGTACCGCTCATATCCCGCTGAAGACTGCTCCTATCCGTCGTCGAACCGCTCATACCCGCCAACACACCGCCCATATCCCACTCCAAACCGACCAAAAAACCTCCTCCACCATCCCACCCGAATATGTTACACTTTTACTAATAACGGAAATTTCACACAAGGGGGGAACCTAGTATGTTTGGAATCGATTATGCAAAGGGGCTTGACGAAAAGGATAGCCTCGCAAAATACAGAGACGAGTTTTATTTACTAAAAGACACGATCTATATGGATGGAAATTCACTCGGTTTATTTTCAAAACGGGCGGAGCGTACGCTTCATGATTTGCTTGAATCATGGAAAACACTTGGCATCGACGGTTGGACAGAGGGGGACAATCCTTGGTTTTATTTATCGGAGTCGGTCGGTGAAAAAATGGCGCCGCTTGTCGGGGGAACAAGTGGCGAGGTCATTGCAACAGGCTCAACTACAACGAACCTGCATCAGCTGGCCGCGACATTTTACAAACCATCCGGGGCTAAAACAAAAATTCTTGCCGATGAACTCAACTTCCCTTCAGATATTTATGCACTTAAAAGCCAGCTGGCACTTAAAGGCTTTAATCCGGATGAACATCTTGTCCAAGTGAAAAGCAGAGATAGCAGATTTTTATATGAAGAAGACATCATCGAGGCGATGACAGATGATATTGCACTTATTGTACTGCCAGCAGTCTTATACCGAAGTGGGCAAATACTCGATATGGAGAAACTCACGAAAGCTGCGAATGAAAAAGGAATCCCAATCGGTTTTGATTTATGTCATTCGATCGGTGCAGTTGAACATGCGCTGCACGACTGGGGTGCGGACTTTGCATTTTGGTGTACATATAAGCATTTGAACGGTGGACCCGGCTCCGTCGCGGGATTGTTCGTTCATGACAAGCATTTTGGCACTGCACCGGGATTAGCGGGTTGGTTTGGTTCAAAAAAAGAATCACAATTTGATATGAGTCATACGATGGATCCTGCAATGGATGCCGCCGCCTATCAAATCGGAACGCCTCACGTACTAAGTCTAGCACCGGTCATTGGTGCGCTCGAATTGTTTGAAGAGGTAGGCATTAAAAACGTTCGTGAAAAGTCACTTCAGCTGACGGACTATATGTTGGTATTAATTCAAAAGGAACTGTCCAATCACAACTTCACAATTGGGAACCCGGTAGACGAATCACGCGGCGGTCATATTTTACTTGAACATGTTGAGGCGGCCCGTATTTGCAAAGCGTTGAAAGAAGATGGAGTAATTCCGGACTTTCGTGCACCAAACGGTGTCCGACTTGCACCGGTTGCACTTTACAATTCTTTCGAAGACGTCTGGCATACTGTGCAGAAACTAAAACAAATCATGGATGAAAAACGTTACGAAAAATTTGAAAATAAAAGAGGTGTTGTCGCATGACGGGGCAATGGATTGATATTTCACAACCACTTCAAAATAATATCGCCGAATGGCCTGGTGACACGCCATTTTCTTATGAAGTTGCGTATACCAAAGCTGAAACGGGCTCAGTCAATATCGGCAAATTGTCGACAAGTACCCATATGGGAACGCATATCGATGCACCGTTCCACTTTGATGACAACGGAATGAAAGTACTTGATCTACCAATTGATTTATATATCGGGCGGGCGCGTGTAGTTGACGTTTCAGGAAAAGAGAGTGTGGGACGTGCTGATCTGGAGGAAATCGATTTCGGTGGGGCAGAACGGATTTTATTGAAAACAGGAAGCCGACCTGACCCGGATGTATTCCCGGAAAACTTCACATATTTGTGTGCGGATATCGGTCCTTTTCTGAAGGAGAGAGGGGTTCGGCTCATCGGCGTCGACTCACCATCCGTTGATCCGGAAACGAGCAAGACGGTAGAAGCACACCATTCGCTCAATGATAACGATGTGCTGATTTTGGAGAACATTGTGCTCAGTGAAGTGGAGCCGGGCGATTATGAACTAATTGCGTTGCCACTTCCGTTAAAAGACGGCGACGGCAGTCCCGTTCGTGCTGTAGTGCGATCACTTGAAGGGGGTCAAATCAGCCATGACTGAAAAAGGGATTCATACAGATTTTAAAGACAATATGACCTATGGTGAGTATTTGAATCTCGACAAATTGCTGACGAGCCAGCAACGCTTGTCCGGCCATCATGATGAAATGCTGTTCATTGTCATTCATCAAGTGAGCGAGTTGTGGATGAAACTCATTTTGCATGAGCTCAATACTGCCATTGACTTAATTGAAAAAGACGAACTGCCGGAAGCGTTTAAAATGCTGGCGCGGGTGTCGAAAACACAAACGCAAATTATCCAGGCGTGGGATGTGCTGGCGACACTGACACCTGCAGAATACATGGAATTCCGGGACAGTTTAGGCCGCGCGTCAGGCTTCCAGTCGTACCAAAATCGACTTATTGAGTTCGCGCTCGGTTATAAGCAATCGCATATCTTGAAGATTTATGAGAAGGATCCCGAACTTGCAAGTGATCTAGAAGCGGCATTCCGCGCACCGGGTATTTACGATGTGGCAATACGTGCGCTTGCGAGAGCCGGCTTTGCAATAAACCCCGAGCTGCTTAAACGCGATTTCTCTGTTACATATAAAGGAGACTCGTCGGTGGCGGACGCATGGCTGGAGGTATACCGCAATGTTGATGAGCACTGGAACTTATATCAGCTAGCAGAGAAACTCGTTGATATTGAAGACAGTCATCAGCAGTGGCGCTTCCGTCATATGAAAACAGTTGAACGAATTATCGGCTTCAAGATGGGGACGGGCGGCTCGTCAGGTGTGAATTACTTGAAGTCGGTCTTGGATCATCAGTTCTTTCCGGAGCTATGGGATGTACGGACGAAATTATAATAGGAAAAACTCCGCCAACAAGAAATTTGTCAGCGGAGTTTTTGATATCTGGCCGTACAAGTAACCTCCTCAATGTAACTTCCAATCTATTTTTCCCGTTCGCTTATTGGAGGCAGGCATGCCGGCAATAAACCCGTCGAACTGATTGCCTATCCGACAGTAGGAACTCCTCCGCGAACCGCTGTGGTTCATTGCCACAACCCGAAGATACCCAGAAAGCGAACAATTTTTTGAAATTTTGTTTCCCCATAGATGATTGCAAAATAGGGTCACCAATCATCAATAGGCGGACTCAACGTTAATACCATTTGAAGCACCACCATTACTGAGTTGTTATAGTAGCATATTCAGCAGGGACGGGGGGTGTGTGTGCGTTCGGGCTTGTGCGCTTCCGACTGAAATGAATGATAGAATTAGCATATTGTGACTCGCAATATAGAAAACCAAAACTGCTGTAGAAAGGGGGACTGAGCATGCGTTGGATACTAATCATTGTCTTGGCGATTGCGGCAGAATTTTTTGTACGCTTTTTGACGAGGAACATGAAAGATAAAAAGAAGAGGGAAAAGTTGCTTGCATTTATCTGGTTAGCGTTCGGAGTAGTATTAATCATAGTTTGGTTAATCGGGCGCTTTTTGTAGGGAACGCATACGTGAAGTGAAAACTTAAGAATTTCTTCATGATTATGCTCAGCTATTCTTCATTTTTAGCGTTTAGTATTAAATTAGTGAACTTAACAGACTAAAAAGGCGTGAAAAAGATGAAGAAATTGATTTTTGTTATAGTAATAATCGTGTTAAGCATCACAGTTGTGATGAATAACAAGGAAACAACCTTTGAAAAAGCAGATTTAAGCGTTCAAGCGAAAGCAATTATTCTTCTGGATGCGGATACGGGTAAAGTGATGTACGAAGAAAACAGTACAGAAGCGTTGCCTATCGCAAGCATGTCCAAGTTGATGACAGAGTATCTTGTGCTCAACGCTATCAAAAGCGGGACATTATCGTGGGAAAGTACATACGAGCCAAGTGCCTATATTCAACAAATAAAAGGACTGTCTGCTGCCGTAAAACTCGGAATGACACCGGGGCATTCATATACTGTAGACGAATTATTTACCGCTATGACAGTCCATTCAGCGAATGACGCGGCGATGGCTTTGGCTGAAATGATTAGCGGAACAGAAGAAGCATTTGTTGAATTGATGAATAAACAGGCCAAAAGTTTTGGTCTGAAAGAAACGACTTTTTACAATGCAAGCGGACTTGACGGCGATTATATCGGCAAAGGACGCGAGGAAACTAATCTCGCCTCTGCACAAGATGTGTCAATCATTGCCCGAAAACTGATTGCCAAGCATCCCGAAGTACTCGACTTTACAAAACTGACGAGCTTCAAAACAGGTAATGGGACCACATTGTGGAGCACCAACTTGATGTTGGAAGGGATGCCCCAAGCTTTTCCTGGAATCGACGGATTGAAAACGGGCTATACAGATTTGGCAGGTTCCTGTTTTGCAGGCACGGGTGTCTTTGAGGGGCGGCGTATAATTTCAGTTGTGATGGCTGTTGAATCAGAACGGGGAGATACTACAACTCCGAGATTTGAATTGACAAAAGAACTGATTGAGAGATTTGTGCTGAATTAACTTCAAGAACTGCCTTGCATGCTATACTATTCATACAACATTCAAAAAAATGAGGCGATGAAATTGATGGAAAAAGCACAAGTAAATGAATGGAAAGAGAAGCTTCCGTTCATCGAGAAAGTAATCGCAGGTGAAGAAGTTCTCTGGCTCAACCCCCTAGTCGAATCAACATCTACCGGCCTCCCTAAAACAGGCGTGACTGCAGAAAACGTCAAAGATGCATCAGACCGTCTTAAACGATTTGCGTCCTATATCGAGCGTGTTTTCCCGGAAACAATAGCGACAAAAGGCATTATTGAATCACCGATTACAGCTATTCCGAACATGAAAGAAGCGCTTGCCGTTCAATACGGAACCGAAATCCCGGGAAACCTACTTCTGAAAGAAGATAACGCACTGCCAATATCAGGTTCAATCAAAGCGCGTGGCGGTATTTACGAAGTATTAATACATGCAGAAACAGTAGCGATCGAACACGGTTTAATAACAACTGCCGACGACTACGCGAAGTTTGCGGATCTGGAATTCAAAGAATTGTTTGCAAATTATAAAATTGCTGTAGGCTCGACTGGAAACCTTGGCTTAAGCATTGGAATCATGAGTGCCAAACTAGGTTTCAATGTCACTGTTCATATGTCCGCGGATGCAAAGCAATGGAAAAAGGATATGCTGCGTGAAAAAGGCGTTACGGTTGTCGAATACGCCGATGACTACAGTAAGGCCGTTGAAGAAGGACGCCGTCAAGCGGAAGCAGATCCATCTTGTCATTTCGTCGATGATGAAAACTCACTTGATTTATTTTTAGGCTACGCAGTGGCTGGAGAGCGTGTTGCAACGCAGTTAAAAGCTCGCGGTACAGTCGTCAATAAAGACAACCCGTTGTTCGTCTACCTGCCTTGCGGTGTAGGCGGCGGTCCTGGGGGCGTAGCCTTCGGATTAAAACTTGCATTCGGAGATGCCGTTCATTGTTTCTTTGCAGAACCTACGCATTCCCCGTGCATGATGCTGGGTATGATGACTGGTCTTCACGATCAAATTTCTGTTCAAGACTTCGGCCTCGACAATAAAACTGCAGCAGACGGTCTTGCAGTTGGGACCGCGTCAGGTTTCGTGGGCAAAACAATGGAACCGCTTTTATCGGGCTGTTACACGATTGGAGACGAAACGATGTTTAAGTTATTGAAATTGCTTACAGACACAGAGCGTATTAAACTTGAGCCTTCTGCACTCGCGGGGATGACCGGCCCAGTACAAGTCATCCGTGAAAATGTGAATAATGCTACTCTTGCAAATGCTACCCACCTTGTCTGGGGAACAGGCGGCAGTATGGTGCCTGAAGCAGAGATGGATTTGTATTACGGTATGTCTGGGAAATAAAATGATGTATTTCCCGGGAAATCGACAACTTTAAGGAAATAATTGATCTCCATGAAGAACCTCACAGAACTGTGAGGTTTTTTGTCTGATTTTAAACAGGTAATACTTTACAACGAGTTGTTATAATATTATAATTATTATAACAACTAAAGATGGAGGTGCTCATATGGTAATGAATGAAGACCAAGGGAGTCCGCGTTTTCAAACAAGAAAAATTACACAGATCGGAAACTCGTATGGGATGACTCTTTCGCGTGAAATGCTGGATTATCTAAAAATAACGAAAGGCGATGATGTTCAAGTGGAAATGAAGGCAGGCGAGTTAATACTAAGAAGAATACAGCACACAGTGTATCCTGATGGAATTTCGGAAGATTTTTTTGATGTCCTTAATGAAACAATTGAAAAGTACGACACAGCGTTAAAGGAATTAAAAGACCGATGATTCGTTACGTGACAGCTCAAGAAGTGATTGCACTCAATTACTTTCTAACGGAACGTTATTCGCCTATGCAGATAAAAGGGATCAAGGAACCCGTTTTGCTCGACACGGCAGTGAACAGACCAATGCAGGATACAAATGGAAAAGAACCATATCCAGACATTATCTCAAAAGCGGCAGCGTTATTCGAATCGATTATACAAAATCAGTGTTTTCATAACGCCAATAAAAGGACTGCCTTTGTGGCAGTAAGGCAGTTTCTCTCGTATAACGGCTATGATTTGATTGTTGGGCAACAGGATGTTGTCAATTTTGTAGTCGAGACAGCTGGAAGTAATTATACATTTGATGAGGTCGTCAGTTTTATTAGAAATAACTCATCCCCCAAAAAACATTGAACATGATTTTGAGCCGAAAAGAAAAGCCGGCCAACTAGGACGGCTTTTACCTTATCTCCTTATGGGAAAATGGACATTTCCCTTGAATTGGCTCAACATCATCCCCGATGAAAAACTGTTTCCATTCATTATGTGCTGGATCTCCGAAATGGCTAATATCCGGATGTTTCGGAAGCTGATCCCATACTTCAACACGCTCACGCACTTTTTCTCGGGACATGACGCCACCCTTTTCTGTTCCTTTCAGCCCTTCAAATATTCTTCGTGGCTGAAAACCAAGCACCATCGCATTGCCAAGATCTCGTGTTTTCCGTTGCTTATAGGCAGGTGCGTTGCCGAAAACGAAAATCGGTTCCCCGTTGAAACGGAAATCCCACAAGTGATGCTCAGGATCACGCGGACTTTCTTCGGGCCATTTTACCTCGTCAACTTCATGCAAGTACTGCAAAATCTGCCAAAACTGCTTTCTGTAATCATCCAGAGAACCTTCTATCTCAAATGGTTCCACAAATACGAACAGACCGTGCCGTTTATGTATAGGATTATCGAAAAGGGCTAAAAATGACATTAGAGCTTCCGGCAAATTAGACCAATCATCTTGTGTTATGTAGGCATAGCGCAATTCGCCCTTCAGCTCGCCACCCATCCCAAAGTAACATGGGAACGTTTTATCCGTTACGGTTTCATGGAACGTTTGGTATTCTTTTAGCAGCCAATCAGGTAAATCAGTACGTTCTACAAAATCCTCTTTTGTTAATAAAGCAATATCTGTCTGAATCATTGGTTTCCCCTCCATTTAGACTAACGTTACATATCCTCTTTATCCCCGATCACACAGCGGTTAAAACACTCATTTTGATTGAATAAAGATGGATGTTTAAATAGAACCTAAGGGGGAATTGTAAAGAAGATGAAAAAAATAATAGTTGGAGGAACGATGATGAATTCCCCTATAGAAGATACCGCAATCACACAATGCAACACAGAATATGGCACGTTGCGCCGTGTTATACTATGTCAGCCGAAATTTATGGCAATCGATGAAGTCATTAATGACGTACAGAAAAAATACGAAGACGAAAATATTAATGTTGAACTTGCAATGAAACAACATAAGGAATTTGAAGCATTGCTCAAAAAACACGGAGTCGAAGTGATCAAACTGCCATCATCCGAAAAATTCCCGGAACAAGTTTTCACACGGGATATCGGCTTTACAGTCGGAGAAGATATTTTCGTTGCGGAAATGGCAAGTGATATTCGCAAAGGGGAAGAAGAGGCGCTCGAAGAATGGTTGGATGACGAAGATATCTCGTTTCAAACGACAACGAGTCGAGTAGAAGGCGGAGATGTCATCGTTGACCGCGGCACATTGTATGTCGGTATAAGCAGTCGTACATCGGTTGAAGCCGCCAAGAAATTAAATGTTGACCTGCCAGACTACACGATTATCCCTGTCCCATTTGATGAAAAGTATTTGCACCTTGACTGTGTATTTAACATCTTATCACCTAAAGTAGGGTTGATTTTCAGAAAAGCATTTGACCAGAGAATAGTCGATATGCTTTCAGCCACATACACGCTGATCGATGTGTCAGAGGAAGAGCAATTTACGATGGGCACGAACGTCTTATCGATCGGTGACAAGAAAGTGTTTAGCCTGCCGCAAAACAAGCAGGTTAACGCACAAATGCGCGCCCACGGATTCGAAGTCATCGAAGTCGACTTCTCCGAAATTATCAAATCGGGCGGCTCTTTTAGATGTTGCTCGATGCCCGTCAATAGAGAATAGACTTGATTGAAAACCCCACTGTGAAGTGGGGTTTTTTCTGTATGAAGTTAGTTCGTGATAGTGAAAAGCTCGTGTTAACAAAAATAAGAGAATAACTTCAAACCTCATTAATGGTAATGTATTTCATACTAATGGTAAAATAAACTTTACTTAGTGTAAGAAATATATTACACTAAGTTTATAGAGGTGATTGAGATGACTTTAAATAATGAAAGAAAAATACGAAACAGAATTGTTGTGCTAAGAGCCGAAAGGGGCTTATCCCAAAGAGAAGTGGCTGATAAATTGGGGGTGAGTAGACAAACAATTATTTCTCTTGAAAAAAACAGGTACAATCCGTCACTAAAATTGGCCTATGATATTTCACTGATGTTTGGAGTAGATTTACATGAAGTTTTTCAATATGAAGTAGAGGAGGAGTAAGAAATTATGGATATTTTATTTGTTGTATGCCGTCTTGTCTATGTCTTAATTTTCTTTATCGCAGTATTTATTTCACTGAAATTTGAATGGGGAGAAGAATATAAAGATGAACGGGGAAAAAGTATTTCGAATAAATCATACAGTATAGTATTTCCCTTAATGCCTCTCGGGTGGCTTTTCATCGAATTGTATAATCGATTTATTAGCGCTTTGGATTATGAGGCGTACAAATTGGCAATTTGGTTTTTAATTACAGGATTAATGATCCTTCAAGCAATTATCATTTCAGTATTAAAAAGAAAGTATTAAATTGGTCTTTCGCTTACATTTAACATATGAAAAATACTGAGACTAGTAGAAAGGGAGATGTTGCGTGAATATTTTTGCGTGGATCGGAATGTTGGGAATTGTTTTTTTTACACTTTTACCTTTTGTTAAAAAAAAGAACAGAACAAAAAAGGCAACTCGGGTAGCGATCGGAACAGTAGCAATCATACTGGGAATCATCATTGCGGTGTTAATTTTCGATGTTAATTATTTACTTGCAGTGATAGTCGGTTTCGCTTTGATGATTGTATTCGATAAAAAAACCTACATGAAAAAGCGCTTGATTATTTATGGATCAATTATTCTGATTTTCGGAATCGCCGGCTTCGCCCTATCCAGGGAAAACCCTGAATATGTCCTGAATCATTTGAAAGACAATCCGCAAACGACATCCCTATACCTCGTAGAAAACGGTGTAGAATTAATCACCTATCAATCGGATGTGGTCCGGCCGCTGGCAAGTACGGTGAAGATGTTGATTGCTGCCGAATATGCTATGCAGATCGATGCAGGCCTGCTAAACAAAGATAGCTCTGTACCACTTGCTGATTTAAGCCGGTACTATTTAAAAAATTCGGATGGCGGGGCCCATAAGGAGTGGCTAAAAAGCATGCACAGCGAAGGCAAAGTTGAAAACAACAATGTGAAGCTACATGATGTGGCAAAAGGGATGGCGACATACAGTTCCAATGCCAACACGGATTACCTAATTGACCTGCTCGGAATATCGGCCATCAATAAGCGGGCAAAAGATTTTGGATTAACACAGCATGAGGCCGTCTATCCGATTGTCAGCGCGCTTTTAATTCCCGAACATATAAAAAGCGAATCGATGAATGGGAAGCAATTGGTTAAAAAGCTCAAAGCTATGCCAATGGAAGAATATCGTACATTGGCTGAAGAACTGAGTGAACAAATGCAAGAGGAAACAATCAAAGTTGAAGACCTAACTTTTGATTTATCTATGAAACTACAAAAAGTGTGGTCAGATAAATTAATTGGTGCATCCGCTAACGACTATGGGAAGTTACTGGCGATAATCTCGAATGATGAACTTCCGCCTGCAGCATCTGAAATCCTAAGAGATTTACTGGAATGGCCAATGGAGTTAAATGAGAGAAACCATGAGCGATTTACCCATTTGGGCGCAAAGGGTGGATCGACGGTATTCATAATGAACGACGCAATGTACGCAGAAAGTCATGCAGGCGATAAAATTGAAATCGTACTCCTGACTGACGACCTAAGCTTCTGGCAAGGAATACAAATTAGAAAAAATCTGAGTTCATTCGAATCGGAAATGCTCGGAAGTGAAGAATTCAGACTCAAAGTCCAAAAGGAACTCTCTGAAATGTAACGTATGTGAAAAGTCATCGCCGATTGAAAAGTCGGCAATGGCTTTTTTAAGCGTTCATCCTCTTATCTTTATAATGTTTCGGATCGTACTTTCTAAAGGGCTGCTTGACCTTTACTTCTCAACAGTGCATATTAAATAATATACATTATGAATTATATTATAAGTATTTTATGAACAATTGTTAAAAATACTTTAATAAGTAATACATAATGGTGAGGAGGGAATTAGAATGGATGCGACTGATAAAAGAATTATAGAACTACTTATAGATAATGGGCGACTCTCTTACGTGGATATCGGTAAAGAACTTAACCTGTCACGTGTGGCAGTGAGGGAAAGGATTCATAACCTTCAAGAGGATGGTATTATCGAGCGTTTTACAGTTGTAGTGAATAGTGAAAAGGTGGGGAAGGGAGTTTCGGCTTTCTTTGAGGTGGATTGTGAACCATCGTCTTTAGTAAGTGTAGCAGAGGCGCTCGCTGATATATCCTCTGTTGCCAGCTGTTATCAGATGACTGGTCCCTCAACACTTCATATGCATGTGTTGGTCGATGATTTTACCGACTTGGAAAAGTTTATCAATGAAGAATTATATGCCCTTGATGGGATAACGAGAGTGGAGAGCCATATATTACTTCGGCGCTTTAAGAGTCGAACCGGTTTGAAATTATGAATAACTAAGTCTGAAAACCTGTCTGCGGATGGGTTTTTTTATTTTGAGATACGAAATGTTTGTAAGCGTTGTCATTTTTATAATTCTGATTTAGTACAAGTAGTAAGGAGAAGGCTCAATGCACTTGCTATTTGGTAAGAAATGATAAGGAAGTAGTTCAAATGTAAATAATATTCTAGTTATATTAATTATCTGAAATATAGTATTGCATTACCTGAATATTTGTTTTATACTCATATCTAACTTGATAGCAACACATGTTAAGCAAAAATGTAAATTTGGTTAACATGTGATTAGAAGTGGGGGATTTGATGATTGCATTAATTGTACGTAGAGCTTTCGAGCTTATATTCCTTCTATTTGGAATTTCGTTTCTCGTTTTTTCTTCAATGCATATAGCGCCAGGTGATCCGGCATCGATGATTGGAGGACCAACCGCGACTGAATCTGATTTGGCTGCAATAAGAACGAATTTAGGTCTTGATGATCCATTTCTAGTGCAGTACGGCCGATATGTAAAGGATGCAGTACAGGGTGATTTTGGCTATTCATACCAAACAAAGCAACCGGTATCAGAAGCCATTACGGTACGATTTCCGAATACACTTAAATTAGCTGTTGCCAGTATGATAATCGCTGTTATTATCGGTATCTCCGCGGGGCTTATTTCAGCCCTGCGGCATAATTCTTGGCTCGACGTGTCTTCGACCACTTTCGCCCTCGCTGGAATATCCATTCCGAATTTCTGGCTGGGCGCATTGCTTATTCTAGTATTTGCAGTAAACCTGCAAGTATTACCGGTAGGTGGTCTGTCGAGTCCCTTCTATACATGGCAAGGCATAAAAGAACTCATTTTACCTGCTATAACACTTGGGACAGGTTCTGCAGCTATGATCGCCCGAATGACACGTTCATCAATGCTTGAAGTCATACGTGCAGACTATGTCAGGACTGCAAGAGCAAAAGGTGTGAAGGAACGTAATGTCATCTGGATTCACACATTGAAAAACGCAATGATCCCAGTCATAACGGTTATCGGGCTGAATTTTGGTTTTTTGCTAGGTGGAACAATTATTACAGAGAAGGTCTTTGCAATTAACGGTATTGGACGTCTTATGATTGATGCTATAGCGTCAAGAGACTTTCCTATGGTTCAAGGGTCAGTATTACTCGTCGCAACATTGTTTGTTGTTGTGAACTTGATTGTCGATATTGTTTATACATTCATCGATCCGCGAATCAAATACGATTGAAAGGAGGAAAAATAATATGGAGCAATCTGTTAGCGGATTGAAGTTAAATAAGAAGACAAAATACAAGAAAGAAAAAATTTATATTGCCACGTTAAAAAAGATATTGAAAAATAAATTGGCGGTTGCAGGTTGTATTATCATTTTAGCTCAGGTTTTGATGGCTATATTTGCACCGTTTATTGTAATTCACGATCCGGTTAAGCAAAATCTGCCGGCCAGTGAACTTCCCATGTTCAGCGAAGGTCATTGGCTGGGGACGGACAATTATGGAAGAGATGTATGGAGCCGTATTGTTTATGGGGCACGCGTTTCGTTAGTAGTTGGAATTGCTGCGGTGACTCTTGGGTTAATTGGCGGAGTAACGCTAGGTTTGTTAGGTGGATATTATCGCAAACTTGACGGTGTTATTATGCGAATTGTGGACTTGCTGTTTTCTTTTCCAGGCATCTTACTTGCGATGCTTATCATTGCCGTTCTTGGTACAAGTCTTGTAAACGTTGCAATCGCTATTAGTATCTGGTCTATTCCAACATGCGCCCGTATTGTGAGGGGATCTGTTTTATCGATTAAAGAAAAGGAATATATCATGGCGATGAAATCGATGGGCGCTTCTGATATCAGGATAATGGTAAAGCATATATTGCCTAATGCGTTTGCTCCGATAATCGTGTTTGCCACCATGAGAATGGCTACGGCAATTTTATCAACAGCTTCGCTTAGCTATTTGGGGCTGGGCGCTCAACCCCCTACACCGGAATGGGGAGCAATGATTTCACAAGGACAAAGTTTTATGTGGACGTCTCCACACCTTACAATTATCCCCGGTATTGCAATCATGTTAACTGTCTTTGCTTTTAACGTAGTTGGCGATGGTCTTCGAGATGCTTTAGACCCAAATATGGATATCCAATAAAAATTCAGGGGGAAAGAAAATGAAGAAGAAATTACTAGTTATAATTATTGCCAGTTTTTTGTTACTACTGGCAGCATGTTCTGATGGAGAAACTTCGGGAAAAGGAAATAGTAATAAGGGAAGCGAGAAATCTATCGTTTTCGCAACGACTAGTGATGTCGTCGGCCTATCCCCGATTTTAATGAATGACTCCGTATCTGCTAATGCTACTGAACATCTATACGAACAACTATTTAAGCTAAATGGGGATACGATGGAAATTGAACCGTTACTAGCAGAATCCTATGAGAACCCCGATGAGCTCACTTGGACTATTAAACTTAAAGAAGATATTACATTTCATGATGGAACACCGTTTAATGCGGAAGCTGTAAAATATACATTTGAAAAACTGCGCGACCCCGCAACGGCGGCCCCGCGTGCTTCACTTATGGAACCAATCGACACAATTACTGTTATTGATGAACATACGGTTGAAATCAAAACACTTTACCCGTATGGACCATTTCTTTCAACGTTATCGCATACTAACGCGGCTATTGTAAGCCCTACAGCTGATCAGAAACAGGATTTAATGAAAGATCCAGTAGGGACAGGCCCATATAAATTCGTAAGTTGGACGTCTGGAGATCAGGTTGTAATGGAGGCAAACGAAGACTACTGGGGTGGGAAACCAGAAATGGATAAATTTACAATAAAGGTTGTACCTGAAATTTCTACAGCTATTTCCATGCTTCAAGCAGGGGAAGTTCAGTTCATCGATAATCTTCCAACAGAGCAAATTGAGCGTCTGGAAGGGATGAAAAATATTAATATCGAGAAAAAAGAAGGAACGACAATTTACTATCTTACATTTAACCATGCAAAGGACCGTAACCAAGATCCTGAGTTCAGAAAAGCTGTAGCCAGCGCAATTGACCGTGATGCATTCATTTCAAAATTGAATGGACTGGGTGTTCGCAGTGATAGCATTCTTGGACCAAAAGTTTTTGGCTATAATGAATCGAATGACAAGGCGGGGACTCCGTATGACGTAGAGGCGGCCAAAGCACTTGTTGAAAAAAATGGATATGGCAATGAACCAATCAAGTTACTGACGGCGAATCGTTCTAATTTCATTCTTATGGCTGAAATCGTGCAAGCTCAATTGACGGATGCAGGTTTCAAAGTTCAAATCGAATCGATGGAGTGGGCCACTTTCCTAGATGCAGCAAGAGCGGGAGAATATGATCTTACGTTTCTAAGTTGGGCGAACGTAACGGCTGATGGATCTGAAATGTTCTATCCGAACTTCCATAGTGATAACGTCGGTTCTTCCAACCGCGCTCATTACAGTAACGCTGAATTTGATAAGCTTGTAGATGCTTCAAGAAGCACAATTGATCAGGACGAGCGTAAAAAGTATTTGGAGCAAGCAAATAAACTAATGCTCGATGAAGACGTGGCCGTCGTTATGAACCACGGTTTTGTAACAGCTGCATTAAACAAAGATTATTCTGGTCTGCAACTTGATCCGAATGGAAAATGGTATATCACTAACGTTACAAGAAAGTAGGAGAAGTCATGAAGGAGACATTGCTTGAAGTGAAAAATCTAGTCACTGTTTTCCGGACGAAGGAAGGAACACTTCCTGCTGTCCGGGACGTCTCCTTTTCAATTAATAAAGGAGAGACATTGTGCATTGTGGGAGAATCTGGATGTGGGAAAAGTATTACTTCTCTTTCTGTAATGGGACTCTTACCCTCTAACGGTGACATATCATCAGGAGAAATTCTATTGGGCGGCAAACCGATTCATAATCTGCAACCTGAAGAAATTAGGAAAATACGCGGTAATCAGATGTCGATGATTTTTCAAGAACCGATGACTGCTCTTAATCCAGTGCTTACAATTGGTTTCCAACTGACTGAGCCGTTAATGTTGCACCATAAGTTGACGAAAAAGCAAGCCTATGAGCAAGGTGTAAAATTACTGGAGCAGGTAGGCATGCCATATCCTGAGAAACGGATTAGACAATATCCTCATGAGTTGAGTGGAGGAATGCGACAACGTGTTATGATTGCCATCGCACTTTCATGCAACCCTCAATTACTTATTGCGGATGAGCCGACAACTGCACTGGACGTAACGATTCAAGCTCAAATACTTGATCTTATCAAAGAACTAAAAGAAAAACTTGATATGGGAATCATGATGATTACGCATGACATGGGGGTTGTAGCAGAAGTAGCTGAAAGGGTTATGGTCATGTATGCCGGCCAAAAAGTAGAGGAAGCACCTGTAGGAGAAATTTTTGACAATCCGAAACATCCATATACAATTGGTCTTCTCAATTCGGTTCCAGATATCGACAATCCAGAATTTGAACTCGAAGCTATTCCGGGTTCTCTACCTAGTCTGAGCGAAGAGATTTCAGGTTGTCGTTTTCATCCACGGTGTAAATTTGCTATGGATAAATGCCGGATAGATTCACCGCCCGAATTTAAAGTTTCGAATGGACATACAGTAAGCTGCTGGTTACAAGAGGAGGTTGAATTACATGGTGGTGATAACGAAAAACAAGGAAAAGGAATCGATAGTGAAGGAAAAGGTACTATTGGAGTTGCAGGGAGTGAAAAAGTACTTTCCCATTAAAGGCGGAGTATTAAAACGTGTGCAAGGAAACGTAAAAGCGGTTGAAGATGTTTCACTTCAACTATACGAAGGTGAGAGTCTCGGAGTAGTAGGAGAGTCGGGTTGCGGAAAATCAACTTTGGGTCGGGCTGTATTAGGTTTAGAAAATCTTACTGAAGGTAAAGTTTTTTTTCGTGGCAATGAAATACAAGATTTAAAAAGACGAGAGAGACTTAAATTTGTTAAAGAGATGCAGATGATTTTTCAGGATCCCTATGCTTCTCTAAATCCAAGACAACGTATCGGAAATGCTTTGGAAGAAGTGTTTACAATGCATACCGACTTATCTTCTCAAGAAAAAAGAAAGACAGTAATACAACTGCTTGAAGAAGTAGGGTTAAAGGAAGAGCATTTTGATCGCTATCCTCATGAATTTAGTGGTGGCCAGCGCCAGCGGATTGGAATTGCTCGCGCAATTGCGCTTAATCCATCTTTTATAATATGCGATGAGGCTGTTTCCGCGTTAGACGTGTCTGTACAGGCACAGGTACTAAAGTTATTAAAAGTGTTACAAGAAAAATATAACTTATCTTATATGTTTATTTCCCATGACTTAGGGGTGGTGAGGTACTTTTGTGATCGGGTACTCGTCATGTATTTAGGTACAACTGTGGAATTAGCCTCTGTAAAGTCGCTATTTGATAATCCGATTCATCCATACACGCAGGCCCTTCTTTCCGCTATTCCCAGACCTTCAGTTCATACTGCAAAAAATAGAGTAAGACTAAAAGGGGATTTACCAAATCCGGCAAATCCGCCAACAGGATGTCCGTTTCATACGCGATGCCCAGTTGCTCAAAGTATTTGCAGTGAAAAGAAACCAATTTGGGAAGAAGTTGAACCGCAACATTTCGCAGCCTGCCATTTCGCAGGTATAAAAATATAATTGAAAATAGTATAGTTCCGAGGAGGATTTTCATGGATTACTTGTATCATCCGTATCAATCTAAACGTCACACGGTCTTTGCTCGAAAAGGCATGGTCGCCACATCACAACCCCTTGCCGCAAGTGCAGGCTTAGAAATTATGCAAAAGGGAGGAAATGCAATTGATGCTGCTATTGCTACAGCGGCGGCACTTACAGTGGTTGAGCCGACTTCCAATGGTATTGGAGGCGATGCATTTGCGCTTGTCTGGGTTAAAGATAAGTTGTATGGGCTAAATGCATCTGGACCAGCACCTGCAACATTAACGCCGGAAGCTGTACAGGCACTCGGTCACAACAAGATGCCAGCCTATGGAATGGTCCCTATTACAGTGCCAGGTACGCCTGCCGCTTGGGCAGAGCTTTCACGCAAGTTCGGAAAGCTATCTTTGAAGGAAGTGCTTGCACCTGCAATTCGTTATGCGGAAGAAGGTTTCCCCCTTACACCTATTCTCGGTAAGTATTGGGGAATAGCATATAAAAAATTTAAAGAACTTTGCGACGGTGAAGAATTCAATGCGTGGTTTGAAACATTTGCGCCTAACGGTCGTGCGCCGATAACAGGTGAAATGTGGTCATCGCCAGGTCATGCAAAAACACTCCGGACCATTGCAGAAACAGATGCGCGTGATTTTTATGAAGGTGAAATTGCCGATGAAATTGATGCTTATATGAGAAAGCATGGAGGTTTTTTATCGAAAGAAGACCTTTCTACATATAAACCGGAATGGGTCGAACCAATTTCCGTGAACTACAAAGGCTATGACGTGTGGGAGATTCCACCGAACGGTCATGGAATGGTCGCACTCATGGCGTTGAATATTTATAAGAAACTAGACAAACCTGAGTGGCTGTCGGTTCAAACGATTCATGAACAAATTGAAAGTATGAAGTTAGCGTTTATAGATGGGAAAGCATACATAACAGAAGAGGCCGAGATGCCGGTTGAAACGGCCCATTTGTTGTCTGATGAGTATGCGGAAAAACGGGTAAAGCTTATTCATGATGAAGCGATGGATCCGCAACCGTACGAATTGCCAAAGGGTGGTACAGTGTATCTTGCGACCGCAGATGAAGAAGGAAACATGGTATCTTTCATCCAATCCAACTATATGGGATTTGGTTCAGGTATCGTTGTTCCCGGCACCGGTATTGCACTTCAAAACCGTGGTCATGACTTTTCTCTTGATAAAAATCATCCGAATGTACTGAAACCAGGTAAACGGTCATATAACACAATCATTCCTGGTTTTCTGACGAAAGATGGCGAAGCGGTCGGACCATTTGGAGTAATGGGTGGCTATATGCAACCCCAAGGACATTTCCAAGTAGTGTTAAACACGGTAGATTTCCTGCTGAACCCACAAGCAGCGCTTGATGTGCCTAGATGGCAATGGACAGAAGCTAGAAAAGTTTTAGTTGAGCCAGAGTTCCCGAATTATCTTGTTCAGTCGCTCATCAGAAAAGGGCATGAAGTAACGGTTTCTCCAGATGGCGGTGGTTTTGGACGAGGGCAGATTATATGGCGAAATCCAGAGACGGGTGTACTTCAGGGCGGAACTGAATCCCGTACAGACGGGTCCCTTGCAGCTTGGTGAAAAATAACACTATTCCTCCTGGTGGTGAGAAGGCGTCTAGTCATGAAGG
Source organism: Sporosarcina sp. FSL K6-1508 (assembly GCF_038007465.1). Taxonomy (NCBI): domain Bacteria; kingdom Bacillati; phylum Bacillota; class Bacilli; order Caryophanales; family Caryophanaceae; genus Sporosarcina; species Sporosarcina sp. FSL K6-1508. The sequence continues at coordinate 1,044,036 of NZ_JBBOXF010000001.1, forward strand.
ATGGAAGCTGCAAAAAGATTTATTCGTTGCATTTTGTAGGGTAGGCTTGTTGGGTTTCGGAGGAGGACCGTCAGCAATTCCGTTATTTCATCAGGAAGTCGTGCGCAATTACAAATGGATGGATGAAGATGAGTTCGGCGATACTCTTGCTCTCGCAAATACTATGCCCGGACCGATTGCAACAAAATTGGCAGGGTATATTGGCTACAAAGTGGGCGGAAAGTTAGGCTGTTTCAATGCCATTATCGCTTCCGTATTACCAACCTCGCTAATGATGATCTTGTTAATTGGTATCTTACAGAAATACAAAGATATCCCATGGGTTAAAAATATGTCAGCATCTGTTGTGCCGGTGGTGGCAGTCATGCTAGGGATACTATCCTGGGATTTCATCAAAAAATCCGGTGATACACTCGGCTGGAAAAAGGCATTGACGATGCTGGTTACTGCGGGAATTTTAATGGAAGCATTGAATATACATCCCGCAATTATTATATTGATCGTTCTAATTTTCATCTTCCTTCCAATTCGAAGAAGGAGGGAGAAAGTATGATTTATTGGCAACTATTTCTCGCATTTTTTATATCTGGAATGCTGGGTTATGGGGGAGGACCGGCTACTATTCCATTAGTGGAGAATGAAGTAGTCGGGACATATGGGTGGATGGATACGCAAGAATTCAGTGAGGTGGTTGCAATCGGAAATTCACTGCCGGGTCCGATTGCAACGAAAATGGCTGCATCCATCGGCTATTCGGAAGGTGGGATCCTAGGAGCATTTGTCGCATTATTTGCTTCTGTAGCGCCGTCTCTATTTCTGATGATCGGATTGATGGCTATCCTCATGAAATACAAAGATCATCCCAAGGTGAAAAGTATAACGAAGCTTATCCGCCCGGTCATCGCCATTCTCTTAGTGTTTATGACTGTCCAGTTTGTGCAAACGTCGTTCGAAGGGGTCGGATATTTATATACTGGAATCATAGCCCTAGCTAGTTATCTGATGCTGCAGAAGTGGAATTGGCATCCGGCGTTTGTGATCTTGATTGCACTAGGTTTTGGTGCATTGACTGGGATTGAATGGTGAAAAGGAGTACTATTTTTTTAGCGAAAGCTGGTTCTGCAAAATTTGCCATGAGCATTCAAAATTGGGTACCTGCGTAAGAAAGAATCATGAATGTTTTAACTTTCATGGTACTTTACTACACAGGTATTTTTTTAGGGTGAAATGACCCGTAACGGTGATAACCTCGCTCGAGAAGGTGATACAATCAAGCCAAGCCCTCGCTGAACCATTTAATCCGTCCGAGCAAAAAAGCATCCATTAAGGATGCTTCAACCCACAAATACTTCATCCAATCGTCTCATTGTGTAGATCAGCTTTCAAGCAAATTCCCTTGTGCGGGAATCGGATGTTCTTTCAGCATTCTTGCAAGATGGATTGTATTATAAGCAAGCATTTCAACATGCTTTTTCGTGAAATCATTTGTTTGCCCGGCGGCGATATAAGATGGACCGGGTCCTGCTTCTCCGACCCAATATGTATCGACATTCGGGGGAATAACAAACCCGATATGCGATAACCCATAGAGAATGGAAGCGGCGGCATGCTTAGCTCCGTCTTCGTTGCCTGTTACAACAACCCCGCCTACTTTATTATAATAAATGGCTTGTCCTTTATCATTTGTCTCCCCACTGCTTCCATACAATCTTTCTATGGCAAGCGTTGCGATACTACTTTTTTCCCCAAGCCAAAGCGGTGTCCCGATAATAAGGATATCCGCTTCTTTCACCTTTTCAAATATCTGTGGCCACTCATCGCCATCTCCCATATCAGGACTCATTCCATAGGAAATCGCATAATCTGCCAGTCTAACGACCTCTGCCACGACATTTTCATTATCATAAATTTGGCAGACCTTCTTCGCAAGCGCCTCCGTATTCGATTCCTCCTCCGAATTTTTCAACGTCGCATTCAAAATAAGTGCTTTCAACGCTCCCATCAAAATCCTCCTCTGTCATTTTGCCTTCTACTCTATTAGTACCCTGTGAGTCCGGTGAAAAACGTCAATCTATTAAGAAGCAAATAAGGACCAAATAAGGTACAGTTGAGTACCTTATTTGGTCCTTATTCTATTTCAACAAACTCCTCCCGGGCACTTTTCACAACTTGTTTCAACTCACCTTCAGGAACACCTTTCAGATAATAAGCAACCGCAGCCTTACCAATGGCATACGTCCCGCCACTCGCAATGCTCGCACTAATAGCGGAACCTGCTCCTGGCAGAACCAGATTCGCAAACTTACTGCCTTGCTGCGCAATCATCCGCAGCGTGAAACCGGTCGCGCCAATTCCACCAAGCGAAACAAGCAGTTCTCTGGCCGTTTTGAACTCCAAATCGCGACCGGACAAATATGCGACAATCATCAAAAGAACTGTCTGCAACGACAATAAGACAGCGATATCTGTCGCGATAATAGGACTTAGCGCAACCGTAGCAGCGAGTGCTGAAAACACTTTGATGAACCGGAGTGCAATTTTCTCGGCAATCTTATTGACCCGTATCGTCATGCCGAGATGGATGGCCGCCCGTATGTCGATACTTTGTTCCAAAAAATCCAGCAATTCCTCGATTCCATAACGACCATCAAATTCAATCGTCAATTCACGGCGTTCTTCCTGGGGCAAGTCATCGGCATCCCGATCCCATTCAATATAAGAAGAAACAGGGATAATCGCCTTCACTCGTGCATCCTGTTCCTTAAAGATCCGCATGAGCTGGGCTTTCTTCTCTTCAATCAAGCCCAGCTTGCCCTTAGGATAATCCGCAGGGTTTTTAATACGGGAAGGATTCAACTCATCCACATGCGTAATAATGCCAACCATCGGCAAATCATATCCCGCATTCAGCATCATCTTTTTCGCGCTATCCACGTCTTTATCGATATGCGCCCGTTCCGTCGCTTTCTGCAAAAAAAGGATCGCATCCGGTCGAAACGCCTTAATGACAGTCGCAAGTTCGGACTCAGCTGTCTGATTAAATGATTCGGATTCACCAATCCCGCGCGTGTCTATCACTTCAAAATACACCTGGCCATCTGATTCATATGTAAACCGCAGTGCTTCCTTCGTTCCAATCTCAACGTCGCTTACTTCCGCCAGATATCTCCCGCTCATAGCATTGATCAAACTACTTTTTCCTACACCTGTCCGTCCAACAAGTACAAAGCGGGGAGGACGGGGATCCTTTAAACCTTCCAACAGTTTATTCAAATCCTTGTCATCTAGCAAAACGTCCATTAACTTCTCCTGCTGCTTACCCGTCAACAAATTACTCGGGATCTTAGCAAGCAAATCTTCCAGGTAGTTATTCAAATTACCAATATGGCTCATTCGTTTCTGTATTTCCTCGAATTGGGGGTTCATAAGGAAAAAACTCCTTTGCTGCATAGTTACAACTTCTTTACCCGTTTTGGATGGAATTCAGTCGGATTTAGATGTTGAATTACCCGTTCCATAAGAAAACCGGAATCTATATGGATGATCGTTATATTGAATTATTGGTTGCTATATAAGTTGAGTCTAGTATTGTCCCTTAGTTAGTAGGTGCTTTTTGTTGCAAAAAGTGACCGTCTATCCTGTTATGACCAGCATTGGCCCGATTATGACCGGCATGAGCCCCATTATGCTCACCATGGCTTCGAATATGCTCGGCATAAGCCTTATTATGACCGCCACAGGTTAATTGAATAAATTCATTTCCATTTTGCAAAGTGGATTTTTCTATCTTGATTAAAAAACTAATGCCATGTCGATAAAAAACTATACTGGAAAAGAGGTTTCATATGACACTCTGCTTGTTTCATTTTCTATCTAAACGGTAAACCGTCCCATATCATTTTGAAGCTTTTCCGCAAGTTCTGCGAGCGTTTGTGCACTTGACGCTATTTCTTCAGTTGCCGCAAGCTGCTCGTCCGTCGCGGCACTCGATGATTGGGCTTCAACTGAGGCTTGCATCGCAATCGCTACAATTTTGCCCGATTCACTCGAAACTTTATCGGTCATTGCCCGAATTTGTTCAATCGTAACAGAGACATTGCCAATTTTTTCTCGCATATCGTTCGCTGCATATTCAATTCGATGGAAAATTTCACCCGTTTTATCGGTTGCCACAAGTCCATCTTCAACACGCTTACTGTTATCTTCTGTACTCAAAACAGCACTTCCAACGACTTGAATCATCAAGTCAATCATTAGACCGATATCTTTGGCAGACTGTTTGGATTGTTCGGCAAGATGGCGTACTTCTTCGGCCACAACCGCAAATCCTTTTCCATGTTCACCGGCCCTTGCTGCTTCAATTGCAGCATTCAAAGCCAATAAGTTTGTTCGATCAGCAATTGCCGTTATGAGCGATGTCACTGTTCGAATGTGTTCAGAATGCGTAGCCATTTCGCTAATAATACCGGCAGATTGCCCGATCGTCGTACGAATCATCGTCATTTGATTTGTGAAATCGTGCATAAGTATTGCCCCGTCACCGACAAGTCGTGTTACTTCTTCGGAAGAAGACAACAACACTTCATTGTCTTTAGTAATTCGATTAATGCCTGTTACCATTTCATCCATGGAAATCGTCGACCCTTTTACAGTGGATACTTGTTGTTCGCTTGCTATCAAGTTACGCACTGTGATTTCAGCCACCATTTCAGAAGCAGCAAGACTTTCCTCCGAACTTGCTGATAATTCTTCCGCATGAACGGCAAGCTGAACAGCGGACTGTCTTGCATTTGTTATCGTTTCACAAAGATCTTCAACCATGCCATTAAAAGCAAACGCCATTTCTCCGATTTCATCTTTGTTGCGAATGTTCACCGCTTCAACAGCGAGGTTTCCGGAGGCAATTTGTTTTAGTGCATCCGTCATCGTTTCGACAGGACGTGCAATACTGCGGCTAATGAGCCGGGCAATGATTATAGTAACGACAACGGCAATGGCTATCAGGCTAGCAATCAGAACTTGAATCCATGCTAATACACTTTGCAGCTCTTTTTCAGTCTGAGCTTGCTCAATACTTTGATGCTTAATCAGTTTTCCTATATTCTCATTAACGGCATCCTCGTAAATCTCTCCTTCGGCTGCTATCTTCGCCGCACTTACCAGTTTGCTTTCTTTCACGTCTCTTATTACGATTTCGCTGATATCCTGATAACTTAAAGATGCCTCTTTAACGGCTTTAAGCAAATCACGTTCAGAAGGAGTTTGTATGAGTTTATCGACTGTTTTTAGTTTATTTTTAAATGAAGCAAGCACTTCATCACGATGAACTAAATAAGAATCCTCTTTGTAAATGATAAAACCATGAATGTTTTTTGCAACTTCGTTTTGATTGGATAACAATTGCTCAAACAACAAGACACTCTTTATATTGTCATCGATGAAATACCGGTACTTATCATTCAATTTCGTTAATGCCCATAATCCGGATGCACCAACAACGATTAAAATGACAAGTATGGATGTGAAGCCAATCCATAGTTTTTTTCCTACAGTAATTCGCATGACCTGAAGTCCCCCTATGTCTTATAGTTATTTATAATTATATGACGTAGGACAAAAGTTTTATGTAATAATTATGTAAAGATTGTAAAGGAATGATAAAGAGGCTACTTCCGTGACAGACGGCCAAAAGGTTGTGTAGGTGAATAACCCAAGAAATTGAAAATGCACCCTGCACAGCTGCTCATCTACTAACGCTATACGCTGGTACCCTTGACGCAATCTTTTTAACTACAAGGGCTATCAGTAAATGTAGTATGCTTTTTTAAAAAGAAAAAAACCCTATATATGTTGAATAACTGAATACGGCATATGCGCTTTACAGGGGCTTGTGGGAGGTCACTGAAAAATCCCCAATACTTGAAGTGAATCGAAAATCCTGCTAATACCGCTTCGACGCTTTGTGGATGCCTCCCGCGATAAGCCAGAAAGGAGACCACTTTCAGTCTTATCGCTTCGGCTACCACGAAGTCGCGTCTTCGCTGGATAGTCTATTTGAGAAAGCGCATTTCTTTTCCTGGGATGAGGCCTACAACTTGGAGTGCGATAAATCGAGCGAATGTGATCAACGAATCGCACAATATATGAGGAATGAATCAGAATTTCTACTAATTACGTTTCGACGCTTTGTGGATGCCTCCCGCGATAAGCCGGAAAGGAGAGCACTTTCAGTCTTATCGCTCCGGCTACCACGAAGTCGCGCCTTCGCTGGATGGTCTATGTGAGAAAGAGCATTTCATTATCTGTGATGAGATCTGTAACCTGGAGTACGTCTTTCTTGACTATAATTATGTTTGCTTGGCCTATGGCGAGAGGCATTCCCTAGCGCCAAGTGTTCTACAATCCATATCCCGAATTACAACCCTCTTTTATTGAGTGTCACAGTAGATTCAATGGGATTCTTTATTTCAACATATATAGTGAATTTCCACTAGGACATTTCTATTTCATCTTAATCGGAACTCTTTTCGTGGCAACCCGAAAAACCGATTTTATTTCGCATTACTTCATTCGCAATATCAAGATTTATACTTTCATCGGTTGATTTTTATTAGGAAGAATGCTTTTTGCGCCGGCGCGTGGGCGACCAAATTTATACCACTGCCTAAAAAGGATAAAGATCAGTAGCAGATCGACTGCATCGCCTCCGTAATACATCAGCAATGCGCCAGTTCTTGCCTGTTCTTCCGGAATGCCTTCCGGTGGGTATGCGTAGATGAATTTTGACAGGATACCATGACCGGCAAGGGCTAGGATGAAGACGGTAGTTCTGTATGGGAAACTTAAACGGTGGGAAACGGGATCGATGTAGAGTAAAGAAATTGTGAAAAAATAGCCGGCGATGAAGACATGAATGTGAATGAAGACATGGAGCAACAGATTTGTATGCATCGCTGCATAAAGATTGGTTGTATAGATAAGCCATAACCCTCCGATGTTCAAGATTGAGGCGACAATAGGATGGGTGAAAAAACGGATTGGGTGTCTTTGTAACAGACGGCTAAGTTTTCTTGCAACATGAACGTTTAGTGTACGCAATAGTAATGTCATAGGTGCTGCGAGCGCGATAAGAAGCGGAGCGAGCATGCCCAGAAGTAGGTGACCCATCATGTGAGCCGTGAAATCGGCATAGGATTGACGAGAGAGTGGGCCGACCACTGCGGCGGCTGCAAAGAGCACGCCTGTAACAAAGGAAGACGTACGTAGCAATGACCATTTACGAAGGTGCCCCCGTTGATTGGTTACTAAAACAGCTCCGATGTAAAATCCAATTGCAAGCAATGCCGAAATTCCAAAAAACAGATCGGTAAAGAGAAAGGAAGCATGATTGCTTGGCTCATGATGCATGAGAAAACGCTCCTTTCCCTTTACGTTGATCGCTTTTGGCTTGGATGGTTAAGGCGATACCGGCGCCAATCATAATGGCTGCGGTAATATTCCATACAAGATCATACGGCAAAATATCCACATTGTATCGGATCTGGTGGATGCGCATGATCTTATGCTGGATTGTCCCGTCATAGAGTTGGAAAATCCCGGCGCCCAACAATTTTCCTCCCCACCACATCTTATGCCACAAAGCGTGATGCCGGCGCAGGTCGGCAAGTAAGAATAGCCCCCCGACGGTCGCGAACCAACTAAATGCGTGAAAGAGCCCATCTGAAACAAGACCGACCGCAACCGTCGATATGTCGTAAAATTTATGCCAATGAAGCAATTGGTGAAACAAGGTTTCGTCAAGAAAAGCAACAAAACCTAATCCGAACAAGATACCTGACCAAAGATTTCGGCGTGCAAACGTTACTTTGTTCGTGGAATATGCTTGCTTATTCTGTAGGGTCTTCATAATGTCTTCCTCCATCTAAAGAAGTTAGTGCTTTTCCAAGTATATCCGCAAGGGGATGGTGGTAAACGGCGTGGGGAAATTGTCTGATGCTAGTCACCGGATGCCGTAGTTTCCCTGTGCCTGCTTGGTAATAGTTTCTGGGTATAGTAAGACTCTATGGAAATAGCAATCAGCTAACATGTAGAAGTGTGCTTTTGTTTGGTATCATTTGACTATAAGGACAATGGACAGGTTATGAAAGACATGCTGTTTTTAAGGAGTGAAAAACATGGAGCGATTTCCGGAAGGCATCCAATTCTGTTATGAGTGGCGTTCTTATCAAAGAAGGATACTAAACGAGCTGGATGGTCATCTTTTGAATGGCCATCTTCATCTTGTAGCGCCACCGGGATCAGGGAAAACGGTCCTTGGTCTCGAAGTAATGCTTCGGCTTGACCAACCGACACTCATCGTGGTGCCGACCGTGGCAATTAGAGAGCAATGGGTTGAGCGGTTTACCGAGCTTTTCCTAGGAAACGAAAAACCGGTCTGGGTATCGACTAGTTTAAAGGAGCCCGGCTTCGTCACCGTGACAACATATCAGTCGCTGCATAGTCTATTTGGTGGGCGTAATGATAAATCAAACAATGATGGTGAGGACCAGATTGACGATGAATTGATTGAGGACAGAGTGACTGGGAATAGCGACGAGGTTATCCGTAGATTTGAGCAGATGGGTTTTGGAACACTCGTATTGGATGAAGCCCATCATCTACGGACATCTTGGTGGCGGACGATGATTGAAGTGAAAAGTCGGCTCGTCGAACCTGTTGTCGTCGCACTCACTGCGACCCCACCTTTTGATGTGAGTGCTTCGGAATGGCAGCGCTATGTTGCTTTGTGTGGTCCGATTGATCTGGAAATTTCGGTACCAGAGCTTGTGAAGTCGTCAGAGCTTTGTCCACATCAGGACTTTATCCACTATTCAATTCCTGAAGCAGATGAAATGATGCGAATTCTTGAATTCCGTGAAGACGTAGATATGTTTATCCAACAATTAAACGCGGATAAGGAGTTTCTTGCTTATCTCGAAAAGCATCCATGGATTGCTGAACCAGAAGCTCATGTTGAAGAAATTCTTTCTAGCCCGGGAGTTTTTTCTGCAATGCTACTATTCTTGAAAAATAATGGTTCACCCGCGTATTTGCATGCCCTACCTATCATCGGAATGAAAGAAGGGCAGATGCCTGAGTTGACGTTGCTTTGGCTTGAGGAGCTGCTTACGGGTCTGCTATTTCACTTAGAGGGAAAAGAAACAATCTTGAAGTCCATACGAATGCGCTTAACTCGTATTGGTGCAGTTGAGCGTCGTAAAGTTGTTCTACTTTCAAACGCGTCCATAAAAAAGGCACTCATACATAGTGCGTCAAAGTTGAAAAGTATAGAAGAGATTGTAAAAGCAGAAAAAAATGTTCTGGGCGATCAACTCCGCATGGTTATTTTGACGGACTACATTCGACTTGCGGATATGCCGTTAACTGAGGAGGATGAGCTTCCATTTGCACGCCTCGGTGTCGTACCAATTTTTGAAATGGTGCGCAGAAAACTTGGCCATTTAGTTAAACCTGGTATCCTAACGGGATCGATTGTTGTTTTGCCGGGAAGTGCTTGGTCGATTTTTGATGAGGTGGCAAAAACCCATGGATTGAAAGTTGTTACGACACCGCTCGAGGCAGATGCCTCCTTTATCCGAATCGAAGTAAGTGCTGGCAATCGACAGCAGATGGTTGCAGTGATGACGGAAGTACTCAATAAGGGCGGCGTCGACGTCCTGACCGGAACTGCTGCGCTTCTAGGGGAGGGATGGGATGCCCCTTGCATAAATTCACTCATCATGGCGTCCTATGTCGGCTCCTTCATGCTTTCAAACCAAATGCGCGGACGTGCGATTCGGACAGATCGGCATGATCTTACTAAAACATCTTCTATCTGGCATCTTGTTTGTGTAGACAGGAATGATGCAGGTGTGGGAACGGATTATGAAAACTTGACGAGAAGATTTCGTTCGCTAATTGGCATTGGTGCAAAACGAGCTATCATTGAAACGGGCATTGCGCGATTGGAGACAGGGGCTCCCCCGGTGACTGCGGAACAAGTAGATGAGTTGAATAGTGAGATGCATCGACGTGCAGGCAAAAGGAACACGCTTTTCGACCGATGGCAAAAGGCGATCGACAATGGCCGTGAAATGACGGAAGAAATTGTCGCGCAAAAACGTTCATTACCACGACCATACTATCTGGATAACACGTTGAAGGGCCTGGCCTGGATCACGGGCTTTATCGCTCTAGAAGCTGTATTCGACTTCAGCAATCTCTTTCGGAATCTTGGCGTGTTTTCGTTTAAGGAAGGAATGACAATAGCGGCAGCGTTGGGACTGCTATTCGCTGCGCCTTCCCTCTATAGGACTGTGAAATTGTATAGCAAGCACCCTTCTGTAGAATCAAGCATGAAGGAAATCTCAGAAACCCTTTATGTGTCCATGCATCATGCGGGTGCAATTACAACACCATTCCATAAAAGGATGATTCGAATAACGCATGATGGTTCAGGCTACTATACATGTTGGCTTGACGAAGGAACGACGCAGGAGAAGACTGTATTCATGAATGCATTGAAAGAATTGCTAGATCCAATAGAAAACCCCCGATACATTCTAATCCGAAAGGCCGGAAAGCTGTGGAAACGGACTGATTATCATGCAATCCCCCAAGTAATCGGGCAAAAAAAGGAATACGTGAACTTCTTTTTAAAAGAATGGGCACACCGAGTTGGAAAAGCGGACTTCATCTACACAAGAACTGCCGAGGGGCGGCTTCAACTATTAGAAGCAAGGATGAAGGCGTTGTCAATTAAGTTCGTTCCGAAAGCGGAGCGTACCAGTGGATGGCGATAGATGAGGGATACGAGATCGTGTAGCAAGGGATCTAAATGAGAACAATTACAGTTGAATATTTTCTTCATAAAAAGTTTCCTTATACTAATAGGACTTGTTTATAGAATAGTAGTAATCGAGGTAATACTGAAGTGAGGTTTTCATTAAGGACCAAGTAGGGTGCAGTAGTGTACCTTATTTGGTTCTTTTTTTACTCACTGGATAGTGGAATAAAAGAAAATCGCTTTCCTGCTTGCACCTTACGCAACGTAATGATTTATAGTGAACTTACCGGTAAACAGCTAGCGCAAAAAAAGGAGATGGCTATGAAAGAACAGTGGAAAGTGGGAGACCTTGCCAAGTTAACAGGGTTAACCGTAAGAACATTACGATACTACGACCAGATTGGATTATTTTCACCATCTGAATACTCCGAATCCGGGCACAGGCTATACAACAAGGCGGATCTTGCAAGGCTACAACAAATCCAGTCACTAAAACAAATGGGCTTGTCATTAGAAGAGGTGCAGTTAGTGCTAACAGGTAGCAACAGCATCAGCGCCTCAGAATTAATCTTCACCCAAATGGCACGTTTGAAAGAAGACATTGGAATACAGCAGACCCTTTTAAACGAGCTGGAACACGTCTCAGTTTTAATTCACAATAAGCAACCCTTGCAATCCAAGGATCTAATCAAACTATTAGGAGCGATGAAAATGAATCAAGAAAAGTATTTTACCAAAGAACAGTTGGATAACATGAAAGGGCAGTATAAAAGCATGGATGCGGAAACCATGAAAAAAGCGGAGCAAGAATTTACAACAGTGCTGAATGAAATCCGCAACCATATGCAACAGGGTAGCCCAGCAACAGACTTAAACGTTCAACGCCTAGCCAAACAATGGCAAGAACTCGTAGACATGTTCACACCGAAAAATGACCCTGAATTCATCAAGGCGGCAGAGAAGTTTCATGCCGAAAATCCGGGGAATGACTTACAGTTTGGTGTGGATGCTGAGGTTTATCAGTATATTGGGGAGGCTTTGCGCGGGAATTGAATAGGTTAGGGCATTATAAAGAGGATGAGCTTTTTAGTTCATCCTTTTTTGAATGAATAAAAGTCATGATAATCGTTACTAAAAAGTGCGATTTGAAAAACTATTGTAGGAGATTGGATAGATAAGTAGATCTCGTTCAAATTAAATATTTCCATGGCAACTATATGGTATGATTTGTTTATATTAACAGATAATTCTTTTGGGTATTTTTGGAAAAATAAGATTAAGAATAGGTGATTACAATCAAAAAAATAGTACATGTTGTTGGGGCAATTATAGAAAATGAAACCGGTAAAATCCTATGTGCACTTCGAGGACCAGAAATGACCTTGCCAAATTACTGGGAGTTTCCAGGTGGCAAGATTGAAGAAGGTGAAACAAAAAAAGAGGCCTTACTGCGAGAAATTCAAGAAGAGCTTGGTTGTACGATTGAAGTGTTTGATCAAGTTGAAGATACGACATATGAATATGAAAAAGTTATCGTGAGGCTAGAGACGTTTATGTCGAAAGTTATTTCTGGAACCCCCATGCTTTCGGAACATGCGGAAATAAGATGGATTTCGAGAGAAGAGTTATCGTCATTGAACTGGGCACCTGCCGATATTCCAGCAGTAGAAAGGGTGTTGACACGATGCATGAAGGAATTTACGAGCAATTAATTAATGAAAAGATTCGTGTTGAATTAGATCAGTTATCCCCTGACCTGTATGCTATTGAGACCGAGAAAATGGATGTAGAAGAAGCAAGGGTTTACTTATCATCTTACATAGCGGCAGTCACTCGAAAAGCACTTTCCTATATTCGAGAAGACGCCAAACAAGGCGATGACAATGCAATTCTTCAGCAAATTCAAACGTGCAATGAAATTATTCAAGTTCTAAACAATAGGCTCAAAGACGAAGAATTTGCGGATTTAAAGCTTGAAGAACAATCAGAGGTACTTACTTCTGTACATAAGAAAATAAACACAATGCTCACAATTAAACAGGAGAAGCCAATACGACCGGTAACATCGCTTTCACAAAGTTCACTTTTTACAGGTTCTCACGCCGAGCCTAACATGCTTGAAGAATTAAGAAAAGAAATTGCTTCTTCAGATGAAATTGATTGGCTCGTTTCATTTATCAAATGGTCGGGGCTTCGTATTATTTTGAATGAACTTCGTGAATTTACGGAGGTACGAGGCGGACGACTTCGAATTATAACAACATCTTATATGGAAGCAACAGATTTTAAAGCGCTTGAAGAATTAAGTAAACTACCTAACACTCAGATTAGAGTTTCGTTGGATAAAAAACGGACACGCCTGCATGCAAAAGCGTACTTGTTTAAAAGAAATAGTGGATTTAGTGCGGCTTACATAGGATCTTCAAATTTATCAAATCCTGCCTTAACGTCTGGTCTTGAATGGAACTTGAAAGTGACAGAGAAAGATTCTTTCGATATTATACGTAAATTTGAAGCAACTTTTGAAAGTTACTGGAATGACGAAGAATTTAAATCACTAGCTGATGAAGAACAAGAAAATTGGAAAATGTTACGTCAATCATTAACGAAGGATGCAGTAGCAGAAGAGAATGAACAGTACATTTTTGATATTCAACCCTATTTTTATCAACGAGAGATATTAGAGGAACTTGAAGCAGAGAGAGTTATCCATGGGCAAATGAAAAACCTTGTTGTAGCTGCTACTGGGGTTGGGAAAACTGTCATATCAGCATTTGACTTTAAACGTTTTTTACGGGAAAAGCCAGATGCAAAATTATTATTTATAGCACATCGTGAAGAAATTCTTCGACAAAGTATGATAACATTTCGCGCTATCTTAAAAAATGCGAATTTTGGTGAGATGTTTGTCGGTACTCATCAACCGACCACATTTAATCAACTATTTATGAGTATCCAAAGCTGGAACAGCAAAAAAATGAAAGGAAATACGGATGAGGACTTTTATGATTTTATTATAGTAGATGAGTTCCACCATGCGACTGCGCCTTCATACCGTAAGTTATTGGAATACTACAATCCCACCATATTGTTAGGTTTAACGGCAACGCCCGAACGAATGGATAATGAAAATATTTTAACCTTTTTCAATGATCGAATTGCTTCAGAAATGAGATTGACCGAGGCCATTGATCGGAAATTACTCAGTCCATTTCATTACTTTTGTGTTACAGATAATGTAGATTTGACGGGGATTAAATGGTCAAGAAAAGGTTACGACATAGGGGAATTGACAAATGTTTATACATCCAATCACCGGCGTAGCGACCTTGTCATCCAGAGCATAAAGAAGTATGTTACATCACTTGATGATGTGAAGGGATTAGGTTTTTGTGTTTCCGTTGAGCATGCACTGTATATGGCATCCTATTTTAATCGAAAAAACATTCCATCCATTGCCCTTCATGGGAAATCATCACCTGAAGAAAGACAGACTGCTCAACGGAATTTAATTAGTGGCAAAATCAATTTCATTTTTGTTGTGGATTTATATAATGAAGGAATCGATATTCCGGAGTTGAACACAGTTTTATTTCTTCGACCAACTGAGAGTCTAACTGTGTTTTTACAACAACTTGGACGTGGATTACGTCTTGTTGACGGTAAAGAGTGCCTTACGGTACTTGATTTCGTTGGTCAAGCACATAAAGACTATCCCTTTGAAGAAAAGCTACGTGCACTTGTAGGAAGAACAAATCATTCAATTCGCCATTACGTTGAAAATGGCTTCTTTCATTTACCAAGAGGCTCCGTTATTCAAATGGAGAAGCAAGCGAAAGAGTATATCTTACGGAATATAAAAGCAACTAAGAATTCGAAGAAATACCTAATCTCCAAGTTAAAATATTTTGAAGAGGATTCGGGAAAAACATTAACGCTTCACAATTTCCTGCGCTTCCACCACTTAACCCTGGCTGAATTTTATGGTACAGGGAGAAATAGAACTTTTGAAAGGTTAAAGGTTGAAGCGGGAATAGCAGTTGACTTTACATCTGATTTTGAAATGGTTGTCATGAAAAGGATTCATACGTTATTTCATTTTGATTCTGTGGAATTATTGAAGTTTTATCGTTCTTATTTGGAAAGTGGAAACATAACCAGCGAAGAACAGCATCGAATGGTTGCCATGCTCTATTACTCTTTCTTTAATAATCCACCAGCAAACTTTGGATTTAATTCCATGCATGAAGGACTGCGAGCGCTTTTGTCGAATGATCGATTGAAAAATGAAATTCAGCAAGTTCTAGAAGTTTGCTTTGAAAGTTTACGATTTCTTGAAAGAAAGTCGCCATTTGAGTTCATCTCACCGCTTCGCGTACATGCACATTATACAACAGACCAAATTCTCGCGGCTTTCGGTTATTTTAATAACGAAAAAAGTCCTGCATTTCGTGAAGGGGTGAAATACTTCTCGGATGAAAAAACAGATATCTTTTTTATTACGCTAAATAAATCAGATAAAGATTTCTCACCATCGACCTTATATGAAGACTATGCTATCAATGATCGTCTGTTTCATTGGCAATCTCAAAGTCGAACGTCTGATACAAGTCCAACAGCGCAAAGATATATGCAACATCAACAAACAGGAAATAAAATAGCGTTATTCGTGAGGGAATACAAAACGGAATCAGGTTACACAGCGCCGTTTATCTTTCTTGGAACTGCCAATTATGTAAGTCATTCAGGAAGCAAGCCAGTCAGTCTCGTATGGCGACTTAATGAGCCAATGCCAGCTAACTTGGTGCCACGTGCGAATAAGAATATCCTGTGATTTATTGAGCAAGTGGGTTACGAAGAAAGAAAATAATTACGATGTTGTAATTCAAGTATTTTAATTTGTGAAAGAGGAACGGTACCAAAAATAAATAAGGGTTTAAATGTTTTAGAAACGTTCAAATTTATAAGTAAATGTATGTACATTAGGATTGTTTGAGTGTAAGGACTACACACCCGAAATTAAGTCCGTTTTCATAACTTCTCACTTTTAAGACAAGCTATATAAAAAGGAGAAAGGTGATCTTATGGATAATAATTATGGATTACGTAGTTCGTGGTATGAATAAACCCTTCACACCACAGCTTGTCTATTTTGAGCCCAATGCACTTGAATATCCGCTTGGAAAAGAACTGAAGGAAAAGTTTGAGAAAATGGGGATTGAAACGCGCTTTACGACATCACATAATCAGATTCGGGATTTGCCGGGTGATACGGACGCGCAAAAATACCGTATCGCGAAATCCACCTTAGTCGTAGGAATTCGAAAAACGTTAAAATTCGAGACGTCCAAACCGTCAGCCGAATATGCAATCCCTCTTGCGACAGGGTGTATGGGGCATTGTCATTATTGTTATTTGCAAACGACGATGGGCAGCAAACCCTATATTCGAACTTACGTTAACGTGGAGGAGATTTTTGAAGCGGCTGATCGCTACATCGAAGAACGTGCACCTGAAATTACCCGATTCGAAGCTGCGTGTACATCCGATATTGTGGGAATTGACCATTTGACGCATTCATTAAAAAGAGCAATTGAACATATTGGTCAAACGGAATTAGGTAGGCTACGTTTTGTAACGAAATTTCACTTTGTAGACCATTTATTGGATGCCAAGCATAATGGCAATACGCGATTCAGATTTAGCGTAAACGCTGATTATGTTATTAAGAATTTTGAGCCCGGCACTTCTCCTCTGGATAAAAGAATCGAGGCTGCCGGGAAAGTGGCAAGAGCCGGTTATCCACTAGGCTTTATCGTTGCTCCCATTTACCTTCATGAAGGCTGGGAGGAAGGCTACCGCCACTTGTTCGAACGACTTGACGAGGAATTGCCGCAAGATGCAAGAGAGGATATTACATTTGAGTTCATTCAACACCGATTTACGAAGCCTGCAAAAAAAGTAATTGAAAAGAACTACCCAAAGACAAAATTGGAGTTAGATGAAGATAAAAGGCGATACAAATGGGGGAAGTATGGAATCGGTAAGTATATTTACCAAAAGGACGAAGAGGATGAAATAAAATCGTATTTATACGGCTATATGGAAAAGTACTTTCCGAATGCGAAATTGGAGTATTTTACTTAAGCAAACGAAAAAAGCGTATGGGCCCGAGGGAACTGGGGCTTTACGCTTTTTCTCGGCGGATTGAATAAGTCACCGTCTATTGTACACTCAACTAACTGTTTTCTGACCAAAGTTAAACACCGCCAAGAATATCCGATGAAGGGGAATCACCGATCTTAAGCCCGCGAGACTTATCGGTAATCTGCAACTGCTGATAGAAGTATTCGAAAATTTTTACTTATCGTTTCTGGAAACCGACTTCTTCAGCTGTAAAGATAATGTATTAAAAATCGGTTTTGGTAGAAGATAAGTACGAATACGAAGGAGGAGTTATTGTATGAGTATGCTTTCACGGATTGCGCTAGCTCTAGTTATTATCGGTGGACTTAACTGGGGTTTGATCGGTTTTTTTCAGTTTGATTTAGTTGCGACATTATTTGGTGGTCAAGATGCATTCTTATCTAGGGTGGTCTATGGTCTTGTAGGGTTAAGTGCCCTGCTATGTCTCGGTCTGTTGTTTAAGCCTAGCGAAGAGATCGACACGGTTACCGACCGGCATTCACGTTTCTCCAATCCTAATTTAGGTACAGAATTCGGCGAGGAGGCGGATTTCAGGAAAGAGCGGGACGCTGAGATGAAAAAAGCGAATCGCAAGGATGATGCAGACTGATCGCAACAAAAAAACAGCCACATTCATTTAAATGAAAAATTAGGTGCCTGGTTCTAAAGCAATTCAGAGTTGTTTTAGCACCAGGCACCTTACATTAAAAAAACAACATGCAGAGGAAATCCTTTGCATGTTGTTTTTATTATCAACGCTTTACTTTTTAAGTGAATACTTCTTCCCTTTTTGATCCATCACTTCGATATGGGTTGCAGTGACGCGCATTTCTTTGGCAAGGATGTTCGAAAGTTTGCTTGTTTTCTGATCCAGCAAACTATATTTGAACACTCCTTTTTTATTAAAGTAGTACATTGTGGAGTGATCGAATGCTACGGATTTATTGTTTTGGTTGACTTTAATATGCTTTGGTGTAAATGCAACGTCATCGAAAATGACGCGAGCATCGAATCTGAATTCTATTTTCTTATCACTGCCATCCATAGCTGTGGATATTAACACGAGCGGGTCATCTAATGGAATGTTTTCATCAAATGTGTAATCGAAATAACGCTCTTTGTTCTTTTCATTTGTGTAAAAGATTCGATCGTTCCAAATATACATGTTTCGGAACGTATAACCTGAAGGGTGGCTCATGAATTCAAAGTTTTGGCTATCTGTCTGTACTTTCATCAATCCATACGATGCTGGAAGTTCGCTCATTTCTCCGACAGAATGCCAGTAAGGAATATAAATATCTTCGTTATACAAAATAAGGGGGAATCCGGTCAATAACAGGGTTTGAAAGTAATCTTCTTTCTTTATGTCTAAGTTGTTCAACAACATATCTTTTTTACCTGTTTTTTGATTTTCTTTAGTCACATAAAATCTGAAATCATCTTCTTTACTAATAGTGTAAATGGAACCATTCTGTTCGACAGTCTTTCCTTTGTTGCTGACATATGAATGATATTTGCCTAATTTCATATTGTCATCTAATGCTCGAACGAGAAATGCCGAAAAGTGGGCACGGGTGACAGATTCTGAAGGCATGTACCTTCCATTAGACCCGCCTGCAATCCGTTGTTTTGCAATCCCGTTAATGTCTTGATAAGCCCAATGAGCAGGCGAGACGTCAACGAAAGTAGCTTGCGTGTCTAATGGTAATTCAAATGAGCGGCGAAGAATCGCTGCCATTTGAGCGCGAGTTGTTGTTTCGCCAGGGCGCATAAAGCCGTTGTCGCCGCGAAGAATTCCTTTTTCATGTACGGTTGCTAAAACCGCGTAATTAGGTGACGTTTTGGCAACATCCTTAAATTGAACGGAAGTATTTACCGTCAAAGGGATATCCAATGCTTTGATGAGCATTGTAGCCGCTTGTGCTCTTGTGAGGGGTTCATTTGGTTTAAATGTCCCGTCAGGATAGCCGCTGATGATGTGATGGTTATACAAATACATAATCTCTTCATGTGCCCAATGGTTCTTAACGTCGGGAAATTGATTGTCAGCAGCCTTTGCTTGAAAAGGCAGAGCTAAGAAAAGCAGGATTGCCATGGACAAAAACGCTAGTTTGTTTTTCAAGATATAAACCTCCTAGGGGCTGTCTTTATCCAAGTATACTATAAAGAACAATTATTGTCAGAATTCGGTGTATGAAAAAACCAAGATCGATTGGCGCACAGGCTTGGATTCATTGAAGATAGGATGGACGTCTTTTGGGACCAGGTATCGAGCCGATTTAGCATAGTTTCGATTCATACTTTTGTATTCAGGTATGATAATCTCACTTTTCTTTGTTATTTTAGCCCCGTGATCCTGTATCATTGACCGAGCTTTGATGGAGAATCGCAAGTAATTGTTCGGCCATATAATCGGATGGATATAAGAATTCGCTGTCAATCCAAACGGTTATCATTCCCCAAATTGCGTATGCTTGGTAATTGGCTAGCATCTTGCTATTGGTTTCTGTATGTAAGGGTCTATTGGATATGTCTTGAAGGATAAGTTGTGATAATTCGTTGCAGACTCTGGCTTGTAGACCTGTTAATATATTGGATTTTCCTAGTAATGTATAAAAATTGGCGTTAGTCGCCACGTGTTCGAATATTTTAATGGCTGAAGCGGTAAGCTTGCTGACTTCAAAAACAGTCAGGCTTTCATAAGGTGCACGGTAAGATGTGATTAAATCCTTCATGACTTCATCGATTATTTCTTCCAACAGTTCTTCTTTCTCTGCATAGTGTTTGTAAAATGTTCCCCGATTAAGATCGGCAAGTTGGACAATATCTGTAATTGAAATATGTTTGAATTCTTTTGTTTGCATTAAGGTTAGAAGTGCGTCTTTTAGTGCCACTTTTGATTTTCGAATCCTTCTATCCACGCTTGGTGATGGATCAGACATTATTAACCCCCTCATTTTTTAGATAAACGAACAAAACTTGAATAGAGTGTCTAATAAGCAACAAGCCTGTGTTGATTTGCTGATTGAATGAAGTAGCTTGAATTGATTATACTATAAATGAAAGATAGTAAACATCTGTTCATTATCGTTATTGTGAAAACGCATTCAATTTAAAATAGGAGGGAATAAATTGAGACTTCAAGACAAAGTAACGGTTGTAACTGGGGCCGGTTCAGGCATGGGGAAAGCAATCGCTATGCTCTATGCGCAAGAAGGGGCAAAAGTGGTTGTGTCCGATATTAACAATGATTCTGCTAATGCAGTGGTAGAAGAAATTAAATCGAATGGCGGGGACGCCATTGTTGTCGTTGCGAATGTTGCCAAAGAAGAGGACATTCAAAATCTAATTGACACAGCTGTCAGCACGTATGGCACAGTTGACGTGTTGGTGAATAATGCCGGTATTATGGACAACTTTGAAGCTGCGGGTGATATTGAAGACGATAAGTGGGATCGGATTTTCGCGATAAATACGACGAGTGTTATGCGTTCAACACGTAAAGTATTGCCGATCTTTTTAGCAAAAGAGCAAGGCGTGATTATTAATATAGCTTCAGCAGGAGGACTATATGGTGCTCGTGCTGGTGCTGCATACACGGCATCTAAACACGCTGTTGTTGGCTTTACAAAAAATACGGGCTTTATGTACGCTAAGCAGGGTATTCGATGTAACGCTATTGCCCCAGGGGGAGTAGAAACGAACATCGGATCTTCGATGACATCGATCAACGAGTTTGGGATGGGACGCATTCAACCGGGACTTGCAATTAATCCACGGACGGGCAAGCCTGAAGAGATTGCAAAGGTGGCATTGTTCCTAGCTTCAGACGATTCGAGCTTCGTCAATGGTACGGTCATAACGGCAGATGCAGGATGGACTGCTTATTAATTTGAAAATAGATATCTGGATCTGAAACAGTTCTGAACTGTTTTAAATCCAGATTTTTTTATTTATATCTTTAATTTTTTTATAGTTGAGTTAATTTCATAATCCTAAGCCCTTACGTATCAAGGCTTTCAAGACATAAAAAATAGAGCACCTCCCCAAATCCTGTATAATGTAAGTTACGACACATACATAACAGACTGGAGAGATGCCCCTATGTCCATTATACGACAACAAAGCCTGTTTGACATGCATGAATTATATAAGATGGAACCCACCCATCATTTTGAAGCAGTTTTTTCAACAGTTAACTTAAATCCTATCTTGAATCTATTCGATAAACCGAAAAAAGTAGGTGCACCTAGAGAATTGAATTACGGTGCCATGATCTATTCACTTATCGCTCGCGTCGTCGAGCGTATTGTGACAATCAAGGATCTTGTCAGACGGTTGGATCGTGACCCCATTTTTCGTTATGACTGTGGTTTTCTTCATTCCGACCAAATCCCATCCGAAGCTTCTTATTCCAGGATGATTACCGTCATCAGTGAATCAGATACGATGACCCAAATTCATGACAATCTTATTTTGCTGGCCATCGATGAAGGGCATATTGGCGAAGAAAACATCGCCATTGACGCCACCCATTTCGAGGCGAGGGATCGTGCCCAGGCTTCCGAAAAGAAAGAAAAGCCGGCTTCGAAAAAGCGCGGTCGCAAGCCAAAAGCCGAACGTGAACAATGGTTGAAAGAAAAACAGGCGGCGGAGAAAGCGCGTCCGATTTATGAAAAAGAGATTGTACATCAGCTATCCGAATCAGTAGAAACGTTGTTTAAAGAGGCCCCTATCGATCCGAAATGGGGAATCAAGAAAAACAGTGATGGAAAAAACACCTTCTGGTTTGGTTATAAAGGTCATTTGGCCGTCAGCACAAAAAGCCAATATATTCTTACGGGTATGATGACGTCCGGTAGTCTCAATGACGGGAAAGCAGCCATTCCATTATTGAAGAAAATTGATCGGGACCTTCCAGCTTTATTTAACACAGGTCTTTTCGATGCCGGTTACGACTACGAACCGATTTATCAACAATTGACTGACCAAAATCTACAAGCCGTCATTCCGTATAATCGACGCAACGAAGGAGAGATGGTCGGTTACGACGAGCATTTCGCACCGACGTGTGTCGTAGAGCATTCCTATCTTTACGATAGCTTCGATCCGAAATACAAGACACTGAAATATACACGCCCGAAAGAATGTGCGACCTGTCCATTACAACACGACACCCTTTGTCAAAAGACCTATAAAATTAGACAATCCACGGATTTCAGGAAGTACACCAATCCAGCCAGGGGATCGAAAAAGTGGGATGAACTGTACAAGGAACGTACCGCTGTCGAACGGGTCAATGCGTATTTAAAAGAATTCTTCGGGCTCAATAATGTCCGTCATCGAACTGGAAAGAAAGCGAAGCTGCACTTCCAATTGGTGACGCTTGTTTATAATGCTTCAAAATTAGCCACGGATCGGATCAGAGTAGTAATGAAGCAACAGTCGTTACAAGTAGCTTAACTACATCGAAATTTTATTTTTAAAAAACTTGAAAATCATCAAGGGGCTACTCTACACATTTTTAAAAATGGCTATTATGAAATTGATTCAGTTAAATGATCTTTGAGAAATAAAAAAACACATAGTGTATCTTTTGTAGTCCATTCCACCGGAATCTCATCCAACTTAATTTTAGTTGCCTGTTCAAGATACTACTCAGTTAATACAATAAATTGAGTAGTTATAAAACGGAAATCATATATACACGAAAGTATCTATCTTGTATAAGTATATATTCACCGTTGATGAATTGTTTGCCGTTTTTTCATGCACAGGCACCGGTGACTAAAACTTTTATAAACAGCCATGATGAAACAAACATATAAATATAATAAGAGGTAGTTCCCACAAGTATATTTGTGATTAGGGACTGCCTTTTTTGTATAAGCATTGGTTAACAAATGTGCAAGGTATATAGAATAATTTTGCTGGAAAGGAGGATTTTCTTATGAAGAATAAAAAAGAAATCATGAGGATCATTCAGCAATTGGATCATCATATTGCAGATGATTTTGAGGCACAGGACCTAGACTTTAAACAGTGGAATTTTAGTGCTGCAGAGGAAAATATCAATAAAATGATTAAATACGCTGTTTGTATGGCAAATGGCGGCGGGGGCAGTGTTGTTTTCGGCGTGGCCGACAAAGTGCGGGGAATAGACAATGTTTTAATAGGGATTCCATTTGATGTAGACATAAAAGAATTACAAAAAAGGGTGTTTGAGAATACAGATCCACACATTATTCCTTCATTTTATGAACTATTTTATAAAGAACATTCGATCCGTCTATTAGTCATGAACATTTTGCCGGAAACACCGCCTTATGCAACAACAGAAGGTACAGCAACCATTAGACAAGGGAAAGAATGTCTGCCGTATAGGAACGACTCTTAGGGATAGTCTGATTATATGATGGGATTACTGAATTAAAATAACCTCACTTTATACCATTTCAGAGAGCCTTTTCAATGTAATCACATGATGAATATGAATCTGACGAGGAAATTTTAAAATCAAAAAATGACATGCAATCGTATTTATTAGACCTCACCGCGCATACTTTCAGGATATTTTACAATACTAAGCGTTCCGTAACTTATCTTATTTGCAGGAAGGGAGAGGTGTAAATGGCTAAGGATTCAGACACAAGTTGGAAAAAGGATAATCCAAGCACTTTTTTAGGCAACTCCGTTCAAAAGGCGGATCGTGCGGTGAAGCAAGCAATGTCACATCCGGAAGAGATAGCAGTTGAGCATGCTTTCAATTCAATATCACGTGCGGAAAAGGCATTTTTGCATGCTGAACAACATAATGAGCAAGCGAATTCAGTCCAGCAAAACAAAGAACAGTTAGACTTGATGAAGCAACAATTGAACGATGTCCAGGGAATTGTAGAAGAGCAATAATATGTGACAATAACCCCCGCAAGTCTCGACTGGGTATATTGATCGTGTCTAATTCATCGATACAGAGTAAACAAAAAAGGCGGCATTTCGTTCAGAATCCAACGAAATGTCGCCTTTAAAAATTCGGATTTACTTACCAGAGTTTAAAACGTAGGTCCCTCCGCTAGATCCGCTTCTCCTCTTTCACCGATACTATCTCAGCGTCAGCTCCGAATTCTCCCCTGACTACTTTCCTTGCACCGACGGGGGTTCTCGCGGTGACTTGTTTGATTTGCTTTGTTCCGTTTAGTTTCATTTCCACAACGAAGCATTTTGATCCGCACATCATATGAATCCCTCATTTCTTACGTTTTTCGGTTCATTTCCTTCATTGTAGGATAACTACGCTTTAATGGGAAATCTATCGCCGTGTCGACTTGGAAGAGTCCGCGTATCATTCGAAATTGATTGTAGTCCTACCATCATCAAAAACATTGCTATAATAAGGGAGTGTCAAATGCTGAACCAAAGCTTTGACGCTCTTTTTACATTTATAAAGTGAGTTTTAGATTCGATATGACAGATTATACTAGTCAGTGAGTGCAAACCCTCGCCAGTGTATATGAAGAAATCAATCGCATGATTGATGGGTTTGAGCTAATCCCGGAAGCGCTGTTGGGGTAGAAGAGATTTATGGCACGACAAGAAGTAAATAGAGAACGTATGTTGATATTGAGCACCAGATTCGCTTGGAACGTAGTTATTATTAAAAATAATAATATTGAAGGAGGCGTTAAATTGGGATACGTTTTAGATCACGTTGGAATTGCTGTTAGAAGTATTGATGACGCACTTCCCTTTTATCTTAATGTTTTAAATGGTTCATTAGAGGACCGTTATACAAGTGATACACCTGGTGTTGAAGTGTACGTTGCTGTTGTCAGAACGAATGATAAAGTAATTGAATTACTGGCACCGACGAACAAGAACTCTCCAATGGCTCGTTTTATTAAGCAACGGGGAAAAGGGGTGCATCATATTGCATATCGAGTTGACGATTTGGACAAAGCAATACTTGAAGCAAGTGAAAATGGAGTTCGTTTTCTAGAGGACACACTACGCACCAATGCACGTGGAAGAAGGCTCATCTATATTAATCCCGCCTCAACTGATGGTACTTTGATTGAACTTTGTAGTTATTCAGAGTAAACCTAATTAGAATTATCTTTATTAGAGGAGCTGTCGATTATGCATATTCGTTGTACGAAGAAACTTTTAGTTGAACTTAAAGTCGAACCTGAATCAGTTGCGGAGGACAATCCACTTTTCTCTTGGCACGCAAATTTAATCATGGTCAATCGTAGGAAAGCGGTTGTGTTAGTGAATGATCATAATCGTTATGCCGTTGTGTTGTACGGCCTGAAAGCGAAAGACTTTAAAAGGCTCACCGAGATTGCCCTGCAAGGAATCCGTGAAACATTCCAGGGGGAAGGGATATCGGACGAGGTGATTGACCAGTATTTACTTCATGCCGGTGAAGTTTCCGCTACGAAAACAAAGGATCGAACTTCTGTGGCAAGAATGAATAAGGCTTGTGATAATGCATACTTTTTTGATGAGTTATGGGATAATGATTCTATTTTCCAGCCGGACATGGGCAACAGAATTAGCCGTTTTTTAGTTGGAGATGGAAAAAACAGCTATATTCAACCGAATGAAGAGATGTATAAGGATCTTACCCTTTTTGCAGGCCAATCCATTTTTGAAGCAAAAGCAGCAATTTTAAAAGTGACACTTAGGCTTGAAAACCGTCATGTATGGCGGCGACTTGTGGTCCCTATAAACAAAACGTTTAATCAGTTGCATCAAATTATACAGATGGCCTTTGGATGGCAAGATAACCATCTTCATGACTTTTATGTTTATGGAAATGTGGTTAATTCGGAAAATCACATAACTGTTGGGCATAATGAAAAAATCCAAAAACCGATCATCAACCTTGTTTGTGATCAAGAAGCTTTTTCTTATCCTAGGGAAGTGGCCATGAAGCATGAAAAAGGTGTGAAGCTATCGGAATATATCCCTGCATACGATAAACTGACATACAATTATGATTTCGGTGATGACTGGAAGCATGATATCGAAGTAGAAAGTATTGTAGAGAACTATGATTCCAACTCTCCTGTTTGCTTGGAAGGGGAAGGGAATACACCACCAGAAGATGTAGGCGGTGAGTATGGTTATGAAGAATTTCTCGGGATTCTTGCTGATCCCGCTCACCCTGAGTATGAGCATATGGTTAATTGGGGACGGATGCAGAGTTATCAGGATTTTGCTATTGACTATATAAATATAGAATTGAAGAGATTTTAATCGATTAAGGAAGAAGTCTCCTTCCTCAACGCGAAACGTATGTGTGAGAAGAATGCTTGCCGTTGGTGTTGATTGGTAGGAAACATTTGTTTTGATATTTTGGCACCTGTGTAAGAAATAACATGAATGTTTAAATTCTCGTGGTTGTTTGCTAAAAAACCTCTTTTGTTGAGATTTAAGAAATGGATCAGGATCCTGGCAAGGTACGCTTTATCTTTGTTAACAATATCATCTTATGAGAAGTTGCATGGATACATTGCTGGTGAGCAGCACATGTGGATCCAGATTATCACTTTGTCTTTGTTAAACAAAAGTGCGCGATTGCTTCCAAATCGCACAAACAGGCTCTGCATTAGTTGTGATTTAGTAAGACCACCTACTTCTACCGTTCTTGTGATGGACAGATAATTGGGATATATTCACTTATTTTTGATGTTCATATATTGTCTCCCTTCTAATCCACCAAATACATATAAATATATTCTGTTGAATAGCTCATTTGTAGAAAATTGATCTTACTTAAAATCAATAAAGTTTGTATAACAAGCATACCGTTTTCGATTCCAGAAGTATGAAGTAGCGGAAAATAGTTTGTCATTTAGTGGTGATAACTATGTCAATGATGGTGCACTTCATTAGTTTTAATCACTTAGAAGAGGGCGCAAATCATTCGAAGTCAATTGTAGTTCTACCATCATCAAAAACATTGCTATAATAAGGGAGTGTCAAATGCTGAACAAAAGCTTTGACGCTCTTTTTACGTTTATAAAGTGAGTTTTAGATTCGATATGACAGATTATACTGGTCAGGGAGCTGAAATAGAGATGAACAAGAAGGACATTGCAGCGATTCGCAAGCAATTTAAGTTAGATACGGATTTACTGAAAATCACTGAGATTTATAAAGTGTATATTAAGCAGGAGAGCAGTGATTTCTATCATGAGGAAAGCCAGTCATTTTCCCTATTGGACAGGGAGCAACAGGAGTTGTTTCTGACCAACTTTAAAAAAGTGTTAGGTGGAAAACTAGGGTTGAAACTATTTGAGGTGAAGTTTCAAGAGCAAGCGGAGGAGCAAACGGATCATACGCAACGACTTTTATATGAGGGCCTCCATTCGGATGAAGTAGGAGATTGGAAAGAGAATATGCAAAGTATAGCCCGGAAAATGGTGCAAGATTCTCAATATGAAAAGGATATCGTTGTGACTTTTATCCGCGGTACTTATTTTAAACCGACGAAAAGGAATCATGATGAAGAGGAAGTCGCAAAGCAGGATGAAGTGTACAAGAACCCATTCATTCTCTGCAGTATGAATCAGACTGAACTGCCGAAACGGTCACTTGTATTTGATTTCAATGAGAAGGAATTTAAGTCGCGTGACATGCTCGATCCGATCATCAATTTAACTTCTCCAATTGGTGGATTTGTGTTCCCTTGCTTTACTGACAATGCGGCAGACGTCAATCACATCTTGTATGCTGCTGGCAAAGCGAATAAGCCAGATTACCACTTCATCGAGAATGTGCTGGACGGCGAAGAGATTATGACTGCTGAGGATGATAAAGCCGTCTTTGAAGAAATCGTAAAAGAAGTGGCTGGTAATGAGATGAATACAAGAACCCTTGCCAGTGTATATGATGAATTAAACAGTATGTTGCTTGTGGAAAACGAGGAAGAAGATGAAAGTCTTTCTACTTTGGATACTAAAGAAGTGGAGCGTGTGCTGAAGGCAAGTGGAGTGAAAGATGTGAGCACGGAAATAGTGGAAAGGGCATTTCAGAAAGTAATCGAAGACAAAACATATGAAATGAAGGCAAGCCATATCGTTCCAAGTTACACAACCAAGTCCATCAAGATTGAAACGAAAGTAGCAAACATTGCTATCAGCCCACAAGACTTGAGATATGTGAGGCAGGTCACTGTCAATGGAAAACGTTGTATTTTGATTGAGGTAGAAGAAGACACGATAATTGAAGGGTTTACGCTGCTTCCGGAAGAACTGTTGGAGTAATTGTAGCTTTATAGACCGAACACCAAGTGGGCATAAATAGTTAGGGGCATCTAGTGGTGGCTTCCCAGCGGTAGTACCTACCCCGAATAGAAGCGGGGTTAGGACCTTTTGGATGGAAACCCTGATTTTTACCATCTATCAAATAGACGATAACTATTATATAATAGTTAATATAAACTATAAATAATTGCAATGGCCTGTGATATTGTTTTAATTCATACAGAAAAGGTATGTGACTAGTCATTTTTTGGCTTGTTGTGACGCCTAAGCAGGAGCGCCTACATCCTTTCTGCAAATCTTAAAGTATGAGGATGATAAAAATGAGCAACAGCGAAAAGAAAACAGACGTCATCTTAATTGGTGCCGGAATTATGAGTGCGACTTTGGGAACAATGCTAAAAGAATTAGTACCGGAATGGGAAATAAAAGTATTTGATAAGCTCGCAAACGCGGGGGAAGAAAGTTCTAATGAATGGAATAATGCAGGAACGGGCCATGCGGCACTGTGTGAGCTTAACTACACAGTTGAAAAACCGGATGGATCTGTAGATATCAGCAAAGCTATAAGTATTAATGAGCAGTTTCAAGTTTCAATGCAGTTCTGGTCGTATCTCGTAAACAATAAGCTGATACATAATCCACAGGACTTTATTATGTCATTGCCCCATATGAGTATGGTGCAAGGGGAACAAAATGTAGCGTTTTTAAAGAAACGTTTTGAAGCGATGTCAAACAATCCTTTGTTCCAAGGAATGAAATTTTCCGATGACCCAGCAAAACTGATGGAATGGATTCCGCTTATTATGCAAGACCGCCCATCGAATGAAGCGATAGCGGCAACAAAAATTGACTCTGGTACAGACGTTAACTTTGGTGCTTTAACGCGCATGTTATTTGACCATTTAAAAACTAAAAATGTTGATATCAACTATAACCATAGTGTTGACGCTATTAAACGTACGAACGATGGCTCATGGGATTTGAAAGTGAAGAATGTCGATAGTGGTAAGGTCGAGCACCATACTGCAAAATTCGTCTTTATCGGAGGCGGTGGAGGAAGTCTGCATCTACTGCAAAAATCCGGTATTCCTGAAGGAAAACATATTGGCGGATTCCCGGTAAGTGGCATATTTATGGTGTGTAATAATCCAGATGTTATCGCGCAACATCATGCAAAAGTATACGGTAAAGCACAGGTTGGAGCTCCTCCAATGTCTGTTCCGCATCTTGATACACGATTTATCGATGATAAAAAATCGTTACTATTTGGACCATTTGCTGGCTTCTCACCAAAATTCCTAAAAACAGGTTCAATGTTTGACCTAGTAACTTCCGTAAAACCGGATAATGTCCTAACTATGTTGGCGGCAGGCGCAAAAGAGATGTCATTGACCAAATACTTGATCCAACAAGTGATGTTATCGAAAGAACAGCGTATGGAAGAGTTGCGCGTGTTTATCCCGAACGCGAAGAGCGAGGATTGGGATTTCGTAGTAGCCGGCCAACGTGTACAAGTTATTAAAGATACTGCTGACGGCGGTAAAGGAACGCTCCAATTTGGTACCGAAGTTATCACTGCAGCTGACGGCTCGATTGCAGCATTACTAGGTGCTTCTCCAGGTGCTTCTACTGCTGTTCACGTTATGCTTGAAATAATTCAAAAATGCTTCCCGGAACATGTGAATGAGTGGGAACAAAAAATCAAAGAAATGATTCCATCTTATGGCTTGTCGCTAATGGAAAATCCGGAGCTTCTGGACGAAATTCATGCTTCGACAGCAGAGACACTTGGTCTAAGCGGAAAAGAGCTAGTCTATAGTTAATTCTTTAGACGTGGAAGTTAAGGTATTTATATATGTTGAATTAAAGAATCCCATTGAATCTGCTGTGGTGCTCAATAATGAGAGAGTTGGAATTCTGGGTATGGATTGTAGAACGCTTGTCGCTTTGGGACGCCTTTGCTGCGCCTGCGCTAGGGTGTTCAGTATTGAGAGAAATGTGATTTTGAGATGTATATGCCGAGATTATAATGTGGTTACTAGTTGATACTACTTATAATCAAGAAAGACGCACCCCAGGTTGCAGATCTCATCACAGATAATGAAATGCTCTTTCTCCATAGAACATCCAGCGAAGGCGCGACTTCGTGGTAGCCGTAGCGATAAGATTGAAAGTGGTCTTCTTTCTGGCTTATCGCGGGAGGCATCCACAAAGCGCCGAAGCGGTATTAGCAGGATTTTTAATTCGTTCCAAGTATTAGACCTTTTTCAGAGACCTCCCAAAAGAACTTGTAAAGCACATATGCCATATTCATTTGTTCAACATATATAGCAACACTTTTCACTAATGGACAATCATTTCTTTGATAAAAGGATTAAAAAAGCAAATACTGCCCGCCTGAACAATAGGCGGGCAGTATTTGCTTTTTACGTTTAAATAGAAACTTTTTTCAGCAAAACACATACTCGAATTGCTACAATGATCTCCACAATATTTTGAAGTAAGTTTCCGGGAGTAGAAGCCAATTGCCAAATAGGACCCGTTCGCAAATATAACAAACACCTAACATAACGGGAATTGAACTGATGGTGGCTAATAGATTGAAAGCAATACTATTTCCTTTGCGAACGAATGACCAAGCAATTTTACCAACTATATAGCCTTGCAAGCCTCGAGCCACAAAGGTAAAGGGGGCCCACAATGTCCAATCAAATAATAGTGAAATAATTCCATGCCAATAGCGCCAGCGAGTACCTCTTTTTTAGGGCCAAAAAGAATAGCTGCGATAAAGAACGTGGCTGTTTCAAGATGAACCAATCCACCATTTGCCACAATAGGTAGTCTGAAATTGAATGTAAGGGGTGTAACGAGTACGAGTGCAATTAACATTGCGGTTAGGTTCATATCAAACGTGCTTGATTTCATAGTTATAATCCTACCTTTATTTTTTCTTTGTCTGGAGTCCTGACTTTTTAAATCTGTTTTCGTATTCACTGATAACCTTAGCGAAGAAAGGGTATACATAAAAGTATCGATTTAGTGTAAAAGGTAGGGAGCAGTTTGTAGGGAAATCAAAAAAATGAGTGGTGAATCATGAGTTGAAATTGAATCTAAATACACATTAAACGCTATGTAAGAAATAATTAGTATCTTGTTTTTATTTTAAAGTAGTTACGGAAACTAGAAGGAAGCCTTGTAGCCGGTCGCGTTCATTATCTAAAACTAGGTTGATAGTATTGTAACCTTTTTGTTTTGGAATCGACTAATAGGGTGAAATGAAAAGGAGATGTTTTTTATGAAAAAGATAAAATTCGTACCATTCGCTATGACAGCCTTGTTACTAGGGGGGGCAACTGTAGCAACTACAACGTTTGCCGATGAAGCACCTACAGAAGAAATGGAAGTACAACCGGTTTTCATTAAAATCGCAGGCACAATTGACAATGTGGATGTACGCGATAATGCGACGTACTATACAATGAAAGACGGGGAAAATATAAATGTACTAGCGGTTACAGCTGATACACTTGTATTTGATAATACAGGTAAAAAGGTGGAGCTGAAAAAAGGCGATAAAGTAGAGGCTCACACATTTGCAAATAAACCAATGTTAGCAATTTACCCACCACAGTATAGCCCAGAGGTAGTTATTGTCAAAACAGAGGCAATGGGTGAAGCAACTGTAGGAACATTTGATAAAGACTTACTGGATGCTAACTTGTCATTAAAATTAAATGTCAGTGAAGAGACGGAACTATCAAGCTTATCGGGCAAAGAAGTAAAAATCACTGATCTAGCCGACAAAAATTTACTTGTATTCTATACAATTACAACAATGAGTATCCCTGCACAAACACCGCCTTCAAAGGTAGTTGTATTGGATCAAAAAGAAGCGGATCAGGAAGCTCCAGGAGACTCAGTTATCGAAGAAATTATTGCTAATGATTTCTATGATGTGGACGGAACAAAAATGGTACCACTTCGACTTCTTGTTGAGGAACTTGGTTATAAAGTGAAATCGACTGGTAAAGGAGCAATCATTTCAAAAGGTGCTCTAAGCTACACAATTACACGGGGTGAAAAAACGTACGGCTATAACAAAGCACTTCTTAATTTTGATGTAGCTCCAGCTCTTCTTGAGCCAATGAAAACGTATGTCCCTGTTGAATTTATTCGAGAATTAATAAAGTAAGAATGTCGAGTAATCAGGCGGTGCTCAGGTACCGGTCCCCTGAAGATAGGTTTGAAGTCTTTAGGAGGCCAGTACCAAAACCCCTTGCGTAATGAGAGGTGCCCGTTTCCAAAACAGTTCGAAACTGTTTTGGAAACGGGCACCTTATTTCAAAAGGTAAGAAAGTATAAGATTTTGAACATGGAGCAGTGTCTAGCTTCAGCGCCTCTACCAAGGCGCTGGAGCTTTTCTTATCTTTACCTGGTCAATTGTCAATTTTCATTATAAAACTTAGATGTCTTCCGCATTTTTTGTCTTGACGATAAGAAAAACCAGCCGGATCTATATATGTACAAGTCCGATCAATTGTAATTCGCTCAGCTGGAATCCCCGCCATCTCACATTGCTTTTTCACAGTAAGCTGATTATCAATGTGGTACTTGCGAGTCTGGTCATTGTAATACATAAACTCATCCGTATAGCCAAGCTCTTTAAATTTTATATAGACATCTTCATCGACTTCAAACTTTTTCTGGCTTAGTGCTGCACCAATCTGGACGTGGAAATCACTCGGATTGCAGTGCTCAACTTGTGTTAAATGCTCGAAAAGTTTCGAGGTAATTTCTTTGACTGTACCTTGCCATCCGGAATGGATCACGCCAATGAGACCATTCACTTCATTGTAAAAAATCACGGGGACACAATCGGCAGTGAAACTACAGAGCACGAGATTGGGCTCATACGTATACAGGGCGTCTGTGTCAGCAATGGCGGTATGTACGCGGTCTGCACCTCGACCTTTGTCATCTGGCGTTACCCGATGGAAATAGGCGCTATGTGTTTGTGTGGCACAAACGAAATTGTCTAGCTTGCAATGCAAGGAAGTAGCTAATTTCTTGCGATTTTCCACTATATTAGTAGGGGTTACGCAGGCATGAAGCGCCATGTTGTTGTCTTCAAGTTCGGATTCATCTTTCATGGTCATTCCTGCTATAAATTTGTCATTGTTTACGTATATGTTTGTTTTCATATCATCACCTTATTTTACTATATAGTTGTGTACTACTGATGTACAGGGCAGTATGAAAGTAATTTTTTCGGAGTAAGTGGGGGCTGTTTGCCGCAATTTAATCGAAAAGGATTATGAAATACGTCAGGACTTTAGCCGATGAAAACAGTGCCTGTCACACTTATGGTGAACAGGCACTGATTTTAGCGCTTTCTTTTGTTTTTTTTACCATCTAAGTTTAGAAATTCGCTTTCGCTTGCAAACTCAACATCATTTTTCGGCTTAGTATCGTATTTAAGGGCGTTCCGCTGTTTCCCCTTATCTTTATTTTTATTTTTGTTTTCCTCCGACATGACTCGAACCTCCTTTTGTAGATTGATTTCTTCTCTATTATGTTCCTGCGGAAGAGTTTTATGTAAGATGATGAAAAACAGGTACCTCAGACTATCATTATTTTTGGCGCAGGCATTCCCTAAGCGTTGAAGTAGATTTGAAAGGGATCTCTATGTCCTTTACTTCTTTGGAGAGTGTTTAGTATGGCTTTATCTATTCAGTGTGTGAGGCCAGCCAGCTGCTGACACGGTGCATTTATAACTCATATTCTTTACATGGCTGGAAACCCTGTGGGAATTTCATGTAATCGTAATGATTTCTTTCATTTTCCTCTGTTTTTCCAATATACTATTCATAGGCGTCATGAATGCTAATAAGACGGAAGAGTAAAGGGGAATGAGTAAGATTCGAATCAATTGGAAGAGACTTCTTTTACTTTTTGCTGCTGTCTTCGTGATCCTCCAAATCGTCGGCAGCTTCTTTTTCTATGAATTAGCAGTCAAGCGGGGACCGAAAGAATTTTTGCAGAAGAATACAGATTTGGAAGTGTCGGATAAGGCAATGGACCTCTTTTTGAACGGAGAATGGATTGACTGGGTGGCTGCTCAAAAATTTGAACACCTTACATTAACATCACGCGACGGACTGAAATTGTCAGGCTACTATTTGCCAGCAGCCAAGCCAACAGAAAAACTGGTCATTTTAACACATGGTTACTTAGGAAATGCGAAGCAGATGGGGCTATTTGGACAGCATTATTATAACGATTTGGGCTACAATATCTTTATGCCTGATGCACGGGGGCATGGGAAGAGCGAGGGAGATTATTATGGGTTTGGCTGGCCCGAACGGCTTGATCTAATCGATTGGACACACTATTTGGTGAAGAAACTTGGACCGGATACTGAGGTGGCCTATCATGGCTTATCGATGGGCGCGGCGACCGTCTTGATGGCTAGTGGAGAAGAGGAACTTCCCAGCCAAGTCAAGGCCATTATAGCGGACAGCCCGTATGAGTCAGTCTACCAATTATTCAAATATCAAATGAATCGGATGTTTCATCTGCCGGCATTTCCGATGTTAGACAGTACGAGTGTGTTAACGAAAATGAGGGCAGGTTATTCATTCAGGGAAGCAAGTGTGCTGAAAGAAGTGCAGAAGACGAATGTCCCAATTCTATATATTCATGGAGAAAGCGATACATTCGTTCCAGCGAAGATGGCAAAGAATTTATATCAGCAAACTTCAAGTGACGCAGAGCTCTTGATTGTTCCGAAAGCGAACCACGGTGAATCCATTGCATTAGACGAAGACAAATACAAAATGGCAATTGATCATTTTCTTAACCGTTATATTAAATAGTGTCAGGTAACTATTCAGAGTAGCGGCTTATATGCTGGTGTTCTTCGTACAAATACCCACCACATAAATAATGCAATAAATAAAGTAAAGCATTATACTGATAACTACTGTGCAAATAGGAAAGGTTTTGGGGATAAAGATGAATAATAATGATATATTAGTCAGATTAAGATATGCGTTGGATATAAAAGATGCAGAAATGGTTGAGATTTTTGGACTTGGCGGAATTGAAATAACAAAAGAAGAAGTACAAAAACTATTATTAAAGTCAAAAAACAGAAGCAATAATGAATCGGAAGATGATGAGTTGTTATTTGATGAGTATATGAAAAAACTAGACAACCATACATTGGAGTCCTTTTTAAATGGTTTTATCATATATAAAAGAGGGCCACAAGATTCAAACGCGGAGAATACCGAAAAACAAGCTTTAATGATAATGAATAATAAAAACGTTAATAACATCTTGCTTAAGAAAATGAAAATTGCACTTTCACTTACAGGTGAGGATATGCTCGACATCTTAAAAGACACAGAAGTCACTATTTCAAAAAGTGAATTAAGTGCTGTTCTTAGAAAAGAAGGACATCGAAACTACAAAGAGTGTGGCGATAGATACGCCAGAAACTTCCTAAAAGGATTGGCAATTAGATATCGGAAATAATTAAATCCATACCTAGTGCAGCCTATGAAGAATTAAATAAATAAAAAGGCCAAGATTCCCAACCGAATCTTGGTCTTTATTTTTGACTGAAAAATTAAAGATTGTGCGAAGACGACTTACTAGGGATAGCGGAAGCCCTAAGAATGGCGGCATCCCCTTGCGCCGCAGTGAATTCGAAGGGATTCTTTATTTCAACATAGATAGGAAAACACCTAAGAAGTTAATTATCATTAAGAAATGAAACTTTTTAAAG
Organism: Sporosarcina sp. FSL K6-1508; assembly: GCF_038007465.1. Lineage (NCBI taxonomy): Bacteria > Bacillati > Bacillota > Bacilli > Caryophanales > Caryophanaceae > Sporosarcina > Sporosarcina sp. FSL K6-1508. Next base: position 1,080,112 of record NZ_JBBOXF010000001.1, read on the forward strand.
CCAAGGGCGTATTATTAATACGGTTATTTAAAAATTCGATTAACTGTATTTTAAGAAGAGAGTGGAATGAAATGAGGAATTTCAAGGGAGAGGTACGTATGAAACTTAATTTTAATTTAGGATCCTTTATACTTTCTTTATTTTGTATTCCTATATTTTTCATGGCCATACTCTCTACAAATTTTTTTAGATTTTTTACCAAATTCATAGGAATCCATCCATTAAATATTGTCTTAAGCATTACAGTAATCGCATTTTTTCTTGGATTTATCGGGTTAAAGGACGTAAGTGAGTGGAAATCGATGGCTAGAAGTATATTTACTATAACTTTTACGATGGGTTTATCGGTGGTATTAGTTTCTATTCTATTCATTGGAAAATTGCTTAGTTAAACTCGTTAAGCTAATGGATGTGCAAGATAATAATGGGATATAAGTGCATAGAAATACCGTACATACATAAAAGAGAGTCAGAATTAGACGTTTAAGGAGGAGATGGATATTCGCTCACAAAAAAGAGTACGCATGGCTTTTCTGGTGTTGATTCTAGGGTGTGCAGTGCTGACGGGCTGTACTGATGAGACAGAATCCACTATGAATCAAACGGGTGATGCAGCGGAGAGTAAGGAAGAAAAGACAGTAATCATAGAGGATGAGGATATTCCCGATGCGCCGAAGAGCCTTAAGGAAGTGATTGCCCAGCAACCCGGAAAGTTAGTGGAAGAACATATGGAGCCGGACGTTGAAGCAGCGCGTACAGTGAATTTTACAACCTACAATAAATTTTATGATCATACGTTTAAAGAAATTGCTCAAGATGAATTATCAGTTTATTTCACGGGAAATAAATTATCGAACAGTGATGAGATCTATAACTACTTGGTGTACCAGCTTGGATCTGGTCAATACGAATCATTATATAGACGACTTGAGTCTTATGAGCATGGGTATGTGATGCCTGAATTGCCAGAGGGGAAGGAAAAAATAGAAATTGCCAAAGTCCAGAAAACCAATATCGTTATTTTAATGGATGCAAGCGGAAGTATGAAGGCTGAAGTAAAGGGCGGTTCAAAGATGAAACTTGCAAAAGAGGCGATTGAAACATTTACTGCCGGATTAGACTCTGGTGTCAACGTATCTCTGCTCGCTTATGGCCATAAAGGCGCGGGAACAGAAGCGGACAAAAAGCTTTCTTGCCAGACAATTGATACCGTTTATCCGTTAGGGTCCTATGATGAACCATCTTTTCACGAGGCGATGGATTCCTTCCAAGCAAGCGGTTGGACACCGCTTGCGGGGGCTATTGAGAAAGCGGATGCCATCCTGGCTTCTCATGGAAGTGAAGCGTATCGAAATATCGTTTACATTGTGAGCGATGGCATCGAGACCTGTGGTGGTGATCCAATCGAGGCGGCAAAGAAATTGAATGACAGCAAGATTGAAGCCAAAGTTAATATCATCGGTTTTGATGTTGATGATGAAGGGCAGGCCCAGCTGAAACAGGTAGCAGAAGCTGGCGGCGGAAGTTATGCGACAGTACGTGATCAAAACGACTTTGAAGGTGTACTGCTCAAGAAGTGGCAACCAAGCTTGATGCAAGTGATTAGCCAACAAGGGGTCAAACTACAAGACTTAGTCGGTCATCTGACTGAGCTTGTCGAGATTTCCGAACCTCTTGTGAATATCTCAGACCGGGAAGCGAACCGGGTTATTGACGCGGCTTCATTCCTGAGAAGTGAAAAGCTGATTAGCGAAGAGAATGGACAAAAGGTGATTGACCAGGCTCAAGAGATACGTGAACTTCGAAATGATCATTTCAGGGAAATTAAAGAGCGGAAGAGTGAAGAAGCGGAGCAAATCAGAAATGAAATTAATGCTAAGGTAGAAGCTTGGAAAGAAAAGTGGCATTTGGAGTTGGATAAATGATTACTGATAACGCCTGTCGCTTGATTTGTAAGTGACAGGTATTCCCATTTATCTAACGGATGTTAAAAGTACGGATTTATTCATTTTGCAGAGGTGGGGATACGGATGTTTGTTAATGTACTTCTATTCGCGTTTCTTTTTTCTATATTCATCTACTCAATTTGGAAAATGGCACGAAGTTTTAGTGGAGAAAACAAAACGGAATTACATGAGGCCAATATAAGAGAAAGGGTATTTGACACATTTATTTTGATGTGCATTTCTTGCTTTATATTGTTAGGTTATACCTTTGACAGTCAAGGTGTAGCAGGCGGAAAACCGTTACATATTTATGCAGAGACAGGTAAGTCGACAGCGGGTTATGCTTCACTTTCGATTACCCATGTTCCTACGACTTTTGCCTTTTTCATTTTGAGTTTGATTGCCTATCGGCTGTTATCGGCTAAAATGGGGAAGCTGCCTCCTATTTTATATGTTGTTTGCAGTTCATTATTGATTGCAAATATCTTATTTACTTTGGTATATCTTACACATACAGGATTCTTACAGTATGGCAGCTCGCTTGATGGCGGGATTGCGGTTTTCTGCATTCAATTTGGTTATGGCTCCTTAAGTTTATTGTACATTGCCAAGTTAAACGAATCATTGAAACAATTCCTTACCCTCCAACAAGAACGGAATATCCAGTATACAAATAAGTTGTTAAGGGTTCTCTCGCAGATTTCTTTGCACTATCATCGGGTACCTGTCTTGGGTATGCTATTTTTATTTCCGGTTATTGTATTGATCCAACTCTTCTTAGTTTTATTGGGACAACGGCCAGATAGTTTTATCCAAGTCTTTCTTGATACGAGTAGTTATAATTACTCCAAAATGCCTGCGCCTCCTCCGGAAATCGTTCGGGGGGATGGACATTATCTATGCACTGTCTCTGCGGCGGGACATAAGCGATTGGTAAAACCGGTGCGGTCTGGAATACGTCATGGGGAACGAATTGTTGTGAATCGTCAATTATTAATTGCCAATGCATTCGAAAATATCATTGAGCAATATACACCCAACCTCCATAAAAGAATTCGTCTTTTCTATGATACGTATGGCTATCCAATAAGTAAGCACATTCAAACGAAGTGGTCTGCTGATATTGTCTATCTTCTAATGAAGCCACTAGAATGGCTATTCTTAGTGGTGTTATACACTGTCGATCGACACCCTGAAAATCGAATACACGTGCAGTATAGTGAACTGAGGGGTGTGAATTTGTAAATACTGTTCAAGATATATACACTTCAACATGATAACTAAGCAGCTATCTGTGGGAATTAAAAAGGGATATGATGAGTAAGAGGTGACGTGCATGAATAGAGTTCCAATGCTGCAAATGTCATTGGCGATGGCTATTTTTGGTTCGATTGGATTCTTTACAGGGAAGACAGGTATTCCTGCAGTAGAATTAGTTTTTGTTCGGTGTATTTGTGCCACGCTTTTTTTAGGATTTTGTTGGTTCATCACGGGTCAACATAAAGTAGAGGTATGGTGCAAGCGAGAAGTTTTGCAAACGATTGTTTGTGGCATCTTTTTAGTTTTGAACTGGGTGTTTTTATTTAAGGCATTCGAAGAAATGTCAATTACGGTTGCAATCACGCTTTATAATTTAGCGCCGATTTTTGTACTCATCATAGGGAGCATATTTTTAAAAGAGAAGATGACGCTGACGTCGTTGCTGGCAATTGTCACCTGTTTTTTAGGAAGTGTGTTCATTATCGGTATCCAACATTTTAATTCGTTAGCCGATTTCGTAGGTTCGGGCTTTGTCTGGGCAATCCTTTCGGCTGTGTGCTATGCAATGACGATGCTAATAGGAAAAGGGATTACAAATCTTAGTGCGTATGCAATGACGTTTGTTCAGACAGCAATAGGGATTCTCATGTTATTTCCGTTTATGAACTTCGCTGTATTCATTGGGTTAAGTGACTCGAATTGGCTATACATAATTGGGACGGGCTTAATCCATACAGGGTTTGTTTATTATTTGTTTTTTAATAGCCTTCGGAAATTATCGACGATTGTCATATCGGCTTTAGTGTTTGTCGATCCAGTAGTTGCAATTCTGCTCGATACACTTATTTTAGATTTCCGACCTTCTATTTTACAAAGTTTTGGCATCCTTCTTATTTTCGGCGGGATTGTGTATACAATCGTTAAACAAGAGAAGATAGTCGTTGCCAGCGATGGAGATGGAGGGCTAGAAAGATACTTGCTATAGATGTGCATGGAACTACCGGGTAGCTATGCTCTGTTGATCTTGTACAGGCACTGTTTTATAGGTGGGAGCGAGGAGAGCCGAGTCAGCATGGTTAATGGCTGGTGGCCTCCTCTAAGCGCCGTATTGGACTTATCACTACCAATCGTCGATAAAAGCTCTCTAACGGCACGTCAAACTCCTTAAACAAAGGCATATTTATCTCGCCACAGACAGAAGACTCCCACTTCTAAACAAAGTGAAAGTAGGGGGAGTTCAAAAGCAAGCGTAGCAGTTTCTTGAAAAGAAAGAAAAGTGGGAATACTGTTTACTGATAGCTGAGACCTATGATACAATACATATAACTTTAAAAGAGAAGGGTATGAGGGTGGACAATGAAGTACTAATCTATTGATTCCGGGAAATTGAATTTTTATTCGAACGGGAAATAGGATTAGTCTGTCCACTTTTAAATAGTTCCTTCCTCTTTACACGTGTGAGAGGCTTTTTAGCGAACGTTAAATTTGGATGAAAAGTGACTGATCCTTCCGATTATAAATCGGAGGGATTTTTTTGGTCCCTCCGTACTTGGAGGTATGGATATGCTTATGGGAACAGTGAATCAGATAGCAGTTGTGCATGGTGAAAAGGTGATTCTTGACGGGGTGTCTGCGGATATTCCGGAAGGAGCATGTATTGCGATTGTTGGAGCGAATGGCGCCGGGAAAACGACGCTACTGTCATTATTGGCGGGGGAGACAACGCCGACGTCAGGTTCGATTAATTGGAACGGCAAGCCGCCGTCCATCACTTACTTCAGGCAGGAACAGGAAGACGAGGGAGCAACCGATTGGGAACGAGCGGAAACCCATATGTACCGACGGAAGTGGAAAGTACCGGAGCGTGTTAAATATCGTTCTGCAAGCGGCGGAGAACGGATGAAAATGCGGCTTTCAACTGCGCTTGCCGAGAAGAGCAGGCTTATTCTTCTGGACGAACCGACGAATCACTTGGACAGAGACAGTTTGGAAGAATTGATCCGAATTATTAATGATGCTGATGGTACGTACTTGATCGTGTCCCACGACCGGCATTTCATCGACCAGACGGCAGATTTTGTGTTTGAAATCGAGTACGGCAAGTTGACGGTTTACAAAGGAAACTATACACAATACCGGAAACTGAAGGATGCGAATCGCGAAGTCCAGTTGAAGCATTACGAACAGCAACAGCGAAAGATCGAGCAAGTGGAAGAGCAAATCGCAGAGTTGGAAAATTGGTCTGCGAAGGCGCATGCGGAATCGACGAAAAAGGGCGGAAGAATGATGGGAGCAAAGGAATACTTCCGGATGAAGGCGAAAAAACGCGATGTCCAAATCCGCTCGAAGCATAAACGGCTAGAAGGGGAATTGGAAAAAGGTCGTATTGAGAAGCCTGAAGATGAAATTGGTGTGTCTTTTAATGTCAAAAGCGGAAAGAAAAAAGGGAAAAGAGTCATGGAGTTGAAAGATATCCGAAAGTCATTCAGTGGGCATGAACTTTTTGCGGACGTCTCGTTTACAGTGCAGGCCGGCGAGCGAATTGGTCTTGTCGGTCGGAATGGCGCCGGAAAATCGACACTTTTCCGGATGATATTAGGGGAAGAAGATTATAAAGGAGATCTTTGGAAAACACAGGGGATGACGATTGGTTATTTAAGTCAGACAGTACTTGATTTTCCGCAGGACGTAACGATGGCGAATTACTTTTATGCGGATACATTCCGCGAACAGGGAATGATCCGTACTCATTTGACGAATCTAGGCTTTTCGAAGAAGCATTGGGACCTTCCGCTTTCAACTCTTAGCATGGGAGAACGCATGAAGGTCAAGCTGATGCAATTTATTCTTGAAGAAACGGACGTATTGTTTCTGGATGAACCGACGAATCATCTCGATCTGCCCTCAAGAGAAGAGCTTGAAAAGACATTGGAGACGTTTCCAGGAACACTTCTATTTGCCTCCCATGACCGCTATTTTACAGAGAGGATGGCGAATGGGCTTCTCCTATTCGAGCGGGGGACAGTACGAAAAGTGCCTATGACATATGCTGAATGGCAAGAGCATGGAAACGCGGTGCAACCGGAAAAAACCTCTGAGGAGCGTTTGAGACTTGAAACGGAACTGCAGGCGGTGCTTGGACAGCTAAGCATGATGAAACCGGGAGAGAAAGGCTATGCTGATCTCGATAGGACTTTTAATGAGTTAAGCAAACGTCTGCGAGAATTGAAGTGAATGGAGAACCAAACGACCACACGGACATCAAATAAGTATTTAACCTTTAATTCAAGGGGGATTTAAAAATAACTGTACATTTAGCCGGGTTATTGGGCTGAGTGTACAGTTATTTCTACTGCTATATAAGTTGAGGTGTTTAATACTGAGCTTAGGCATCTCTGTAGCGTAAACTCCAATTTATATACCAGAAAAAGTCGTGCAGAATTGATACGGGCTAGTTGGAAGTAAGTATTTTTTTATCAATTAACCTTAAGTCTAATTATTAGTGAATTTGCCATCAACTTCTACAGTTTCAAATATATTTATAAAAGCATGTTCATCATACTTTCGGACAATCTGTTTAATTTGTAATGTTTCGTAGCGTGTAACAACCATCATTAAAATATCCTTTTTCTCTTGTGTATATCCCCCATATCCCTCGGTGATAGTGATGCCCCGGTAGATAGATTGCAATAAATCATTACGTATTAAGACTCCTTTTGAAGTAACAATTTGCATCGTTAATTTCACATGATTTGTAAAAATGGTATCGATCATTTTACCAGTCAAATAGATAGATAACAGGGTGTATAATGCTTTTTCCCAGTCAAAGACAACCCCGGAAATGAGAACGATTATACCGTTCATCCCTGTAAGAAGAAGACCGATACTGAAGGAACTAGTACGGGAAATCAAAATTGCGATAATATCCAATCCGCCGGAGGTTCCTGAATGCTTTAGGATAAGGCCCACACCGATACCGCCAATTCCACCCCCAAAAACTGTCGATAACAATATATTGTCTGTAACTTGAACTACTGGCAGCAAGTATAGGAAGGTGGAAAGTGAAACAACACAAATTAATGTATTGATGGTGATGGTTTTTCCGAGTTTGTAGTAGCCTAAAATAACTAAAGGCAAATTCAGCACCAAATTTAATAAACCAGTATTAAATGGAGTGATTAAGCCAAGCAAGATAGCGATTCCACTGATTCCACTACTTAAAATACCGAAAGGGACTAGAAAGAAATTAAAGGCAAATGCAACAATCAGTGATCCTAAAACGACGATTAAATTTTTCATTAATGTAAACTCTCCTTTAAAAAACATTAAAGATACCCTTGCACTGGCGTGGAAAATTATCCCGGCCTTTTACAATAAAAAAACTCGCCCCTAAAAAAGGGACGAGTTTGTGCTCGCGATACCACCCATATTCCGCAAGTCTCCCAAAGGAAACATACGGCACTCAGTCAACGTACAATCATACGTGTTCCATTATAACGGTGGATAACCGTCAAAGCTTACTAATCTTCAGCTTTGCATCTCGGAGATGATGTTCGGATAAGATCTGTCCATCGGCTTACACCAGGCGCCGACTCTCTGGAGAACAGAGTTCTTTTCGTACTTTTTCTCGTTGTAGACTTTAGTTGTTAGAAGCTAATTTAGCAGAGAAAAATAGAAGTGTCAACATGTACTTTTCAATTTCGTGGCCACTTCAACCATTGATTTAACCAAAAGAACATGTTTGTTCAGCGTGCGAGGGGTGGTACTAACGATTAACTTGCTAGGGTGCTCCTAAACCTAGAGACACGAACTGAAAAGAACATAAAGAAGGAGTAACCATATGGCATCTCTGAAATTAGTGTATATCGGGCAGATAATGGACGCTTGTGCAGGAGCTTGAAAAATCTATTTTGGTCTTGATTCAAGGAAAGGGGAGGGGGAAAAGGTCTTGAAGGGAACATCGCAAAAGTTCAGTTTAAATCTAGTCATTTGATGTATACATAAAAAAGTGTGTTGTACACGTTATTGTATACATGTGTAAACGATAACGTGTACATGTATACAATCAAGTACACAACTAGTGTTTATATACGTATACAAAAATGTATACAAGTTTACGCATATGCAAACAATATTACATTTGTGTGATAAACAGTGGAATAGGATTGACCTGCCAACAATACTCCAGTACCATTTTAGTAGAAAGACATAGTAATGAAAGGGATGATTCTTTTGACAGAAACTCGCATTGCAGCAATTGATGTAGGAAATGATTCATTAAAAGCAATATTCGGTAAGTTGGAAGTGGAATTCAATATCCCGAATGTTATTGCACAAGATATTGCAGATCGTCCAATCATCGGCATTGAAGAATTAGACAACCAAGAGCCTACTGATGGCATTCATATTCGCTTGCATTCTCCGACGTTAAATGACAACAACTCTATTTACCGTGTCGGAAATTTAGCGACCAAAAGCGGTAATTCAACCGAGTTAGACCCGGGTAGCAACAAATCGGAAGAGGATCAAACTCTTGTGATGTTGTTTGCAGCGCTGGCATTAGATGCGGCCAGAGAAGAGAATAAAGGTATTTTTAAACGTAATAATAATGTAATCGAGGCTACGTATACACTCGGAACAGGGCTTCCACTTAGGGAAGTAAAAGAGGGAAAAGACGTAGGTTATCGTTCGCAATTACTAGGCTCTGTTCACCAAGTCGAGTTTTTGGTTACACCTAAATATCAAGGTTTGAAAGTGAATATTAAATTTGATGAAGTGAAAGTTTATCCGGAAGGCTTTGCGGCGTTCATTAATCTCGTGATGGATAATAATTTAAATGTTATTAACAAAGAACTAATTGATAAGCAAATCTTGATTCAAGACATCGGGGGTCTGTCAACGGATGTTGCGGTGATTAAAAATCGCAAAGTTGATGATGATAAAGCACAAGGCTTCAACTTAGGCGTGTCAGAGTCTCTTGATGCCATTCGGGAAGAAATTTACGCTAGACATGGTGTAGAGCTGGACAGCCGTCTGGATGTTGTGGAAATTATAACGAAGAAAAATGACCGCAATCACATCATGGTAAAAGGAAGCCGGACGAGTGTCCATGACATTGTGGACCGGATTCTCTTAGACTTAGCGAAAAAGCAATACCGTCATTTACGGAATGTATGGTCAAGAAATTCGCAATCTGAGATTTGCTATTTCATCGGCGGAGGCTCGATTGTTCTTAAAGATTACCTTAAAACATTAAATAATAGCTTAGATGGCTACAATATCGATTTCTTTGAGGATGAAAAAGAAAGCGTCTGGATGATGGCCAACGCTTATTACAAATTAATTTCAGACTTCGCAAGAAAAAATCAACAGGCAAAAAACAAAGAAGAAGAAAAGTTAGTTAAAACAAAATAAGGTGATTGTGCATGAATGATACAGGATTGAAAAGAGGTCAGCCTATTACGTTTCGTCTGCCGTCTGATACATCTGACCACACGTTAAAGGAATTGCAAAAGTTAAAAGAAGTCGAAAGAAGAAACTTTTCCAGTAAAATTGCCGAGTTTGTAATAGACGGTGTAAATGATTCTCTATTAAAACAAAGAGAAGCCATCACCATTCCGCTTCCGAAAGGTTTAACGAAAGCACAGCGCGATTGGTTGAAGCATGAACATTCGGAGGCGTTGCTTGGTAGTATCGTCTATCAGCTGATGTCCGACCCAATCCGCACGGCTGCTCTCTTTGCATCATTGAACAGCAATGCAATAGATGTAGATGCTGCTTTATATTTGCAGGAAGAAACGAGCGCTGCTGTAGAATTGGATACAGAAGATCATTCGATAATCACCGATATGGATGATGATGATTTAGATAACTTTGATTGGGAACGATTAAAAGGGGCGGAGCGCGCGCCAGTTGAAGAAGAGGAAGACGAGGATCCTCTTGGCGATTTCCTTGCACAAATGAATAAATAATAGTGGGTGCCTGTACAGCGATCCGTCATGAATGGTTACACGTTCATGATGGTTGCTGCACAGGCTTTTTTTGTTTTAAAAAATAGCGAGCTCATTTCGGGTACTTCAAGGGGTGACTATACAAATTGAAATAGAAAGAGTCCTTCAAATCACTTCGGCTACCCCTGTAAGGCGCTTTCGCTTAAATTTCGCTTTGATGTAAATAAGCACTCAATATACCGTGCCGTTTACTGTAAACAGACACCGGTTAGTGTGTGCCACAATCTAAGGTGTTCAGCAGGGATTTATGAGTATTTGAAATCCTTTTCGACTCACTTCGGCAATTTGTATACTCTGTAACGAAGAATTACATGTCACCAATATACCTAAGATGAACCAGCGGAGGCATCCATAACGCGTCACAGCGTATATTATGGAAATTAGTTACTTAAGTCCTCGGTGTTCTAGGGAAAACCAGCGCCTGCGACGTTTATTATGGAAAAGTCATAGTCCAATCTCTAATGTAAAAATTTTCGGTATGGGAATTTAAACTGTATCTATTTGTGGGAAAGTAGTAAATAATCATCCAGTAATTACAAAATGTTTACACGAATCATAATTTAAATTTACACAGGACTCCTATACTGAAGTTGTTGTAAAGGAGGTGAACGGATTGCTGAAATTACAAAATATTAGCAAGCAATTCGATGATAAATTAGTTTTAAACGATATAAGCCTTGAAATTAAGCCGGGAGAAATTGTTTCACTGCTAGGTCCGAGTGGCAGTGGTAAAACGACTTTATTACATATCATTTTGGGGTTAACAAGTCTGAACCGCGGAAAAATCATTTTTAATGATAGGGATTTGAGTGACGTAGCAATGAAGAATCGTGGATTTAATATCGTTTTTCAAGATTATGCGCTTTTTCCTAATCTGAATGCTTACGAAAATATCGTCTATGGTCTGAGAAATAAGAAGGGGTTAGTATCTGAAGAGGAAATCCAAGAATACATTGACTTCCTGGAATTAAAACCGCATTTAACAAAGAAAATAGGAGAATTATCAGGCGGTCAGAAACAACGAGTATCGATTGCAAGGACACTTGTCATGAAGCCGGAAATATTATTATTGGATGAGCCATTGAGCGCACTGGACGGTGTCATAAAGGAATCAATTAAGCAACGCATTAAATCCATTGCCAGAGAATTTAAGTTAACAACGATTATTGTGACACATGATCCGGAAGAGGCATTAACGTTGTCGGACAAAGTGTTAATTATTAATGACGGGAGTATTTCACAATTTGGCACGCCTACTGAAATTATCAATCAACCTGCTACTGATTTCGTAAAAGAATTTATTTTGAAACAATTACATATTAAGAAAGAAAATATCTATAACTTATTTGGTAAACAATATGCCTAATGTAAAACCGGCGATGCGCGTTATTTATATCCCAATCATCTTGTTATTCGTCGCCTTTCTAGTAGTACCCCTTGGCATGCTGTTTGTCCGTTCTTTTGAAACGAGTGAGGGGTTCAATTTCTCGAATTACCTCTCCGCTTTATCGAATAAAGAATTGATAGAATCCATTGGCAACAGCATTAAAATTTCTAGTCTTACTGCTGTGATTACAACGGTCTTAGCATTTATTCTGGCTTACGCTGTCAACTGTACAAGAATCTACAGGCCGATAAAAAGCGCGATTAAAATGGGGATTCTTATCCCGATGTTGCTGCCTACCATCACGTATGGATTTGCAATTATCTACTCTTTTGGTAACCAAGGGTTTATTACCAAGATTGTCGGCCGGAATTTAGTTGAGATTTACGGATTTAACGGTTTACTGATAGGCTATGTGATTTATACGTTACCGGCGGCATTTCTACTGATTAATAATGCCTTCAAGTATGTTGACAAAAAGTTTATCATCGTTTCAAAGTTGATGGGTGACGGGGGAATAAGGAGTTTTAAGAACACAATTGTTCGTCCGTTAGTGGGAACTTTAGGAGGTGCTTTTGTACTTTCCTTCATTTTAAGCTTTACAGATTTCGGTATACCTGCCTCAGTCGGTGGGAGTTATTCTGTTGTAGCGACTCAGTTATATCAAGTGATGCTCGGTTCTATTCCGGATTTTAATAATGGTGCGGCCATTGCGGTTATCATGTTAATCCCAGCTGTGTTTGGTGTTTTGCTCTTAAACTATCTCGAGAAACTTAATTTTCATTATGACAAGTTTACCGACACAGAGTTGACTCCGCATAAGGGAAGAGACGCATGTTTTGGGGTTATCTCATTAGTTGTGTTACTAGCAATGCTTTCAGTGTTTGCTGTCATGTTCATTGCGCCATTTGTTAACAGTTATCCGTATGATTTTACGTTTACGTTTAAACATCTTATGGACACATTCCAATCAAATAATCTATTGGCTGTCTATAAAAACTCAGTGTATGTTGCGCTATTGACGGCAGTGTTTGGTACGTTAGTTGCTTATTGTTCAGCAGTGTTAAATGCTCGTACGACTGTTAAATGGAAATCAGCCATTGATATCGTTTCGATGATGACGAATACGATACCAGGCATGGTGTTAGGTTTATCGTATTTACTACTTTTTAATGGTAGCAGTTTGAAGGGAACCTTTCTAATTATCGTTCTCAGTAACATTGTCCATTTCTTTACAACACCCTATTTAATGGCGAAAAACGCTTTATCCAAAATGAATCCGACCTGGGAAACGACTGGAGAGTTACTGGGGGACAGCTGGTTAAAGACCATTTATCGAGTCATTCTTCCAAACTCCGCATCGACGGTTATTGAAATGTTTAGTTATTATTTTATCAATGCAATGGTGACCATTAGCGGGATTATCTTTTTGGTCACAGCGCAAACGTCATTGGTAGCTAGCAAAATTAAAGAACTACAGCATTTTGGGAAGTTCAATGAAGTATTTATTTTATCGCTGCTTATCTTTTTTACAAATCTAGTCGTTAAGTTGCTTTGTGATCACTTTCAGAAAAGACCATTCAAACAGTCGTGAGGGGGATTTTATAGTGAAAAAGATGAAGGTAATTGTATTGTCGCTAATTGCTTTAAGTCTAGTGTTTATATGGGCAGGCCGTAACAGTGGCAAAGCGGATGAAGGAAAGGTTGTCATTTATACAAATGGGGATGAAGCGGCTTCTGAAGCTATGGAAGGTGCGCTGAATGAAGCGGGGTATGAAGGACAATACGTGCTCCAATCGTTAGGAACTTCCGAATTAGGCGGGAAACTGATGGCAGAGGGCGATAAAATCGAAGCCGATGTTGTGACGATGAGTTCTTATTTCATCGAAAGTGCCCAACAACAACATGCCATGTTTCAGGATTTAACGTTTAGTACAAATGCGTTGGAACAAAATCCGCCCTATTACGCACCGATTTTAGGCAATACAGGGTCCATTTTCATCAACACAGAAGTACTCAAACAAAAGGGTTTGCCGATGCCAACTTCCATGAAAGATTTGGCGAAACCCGAGTTTAAGGGGTTGGTATCGATACCAAACATTATGGATTCTTCAACTGGCTGGCTGCTAGTCCAAGCGATTATTAGCGAATATGGGGAACAAGACGGTAAAACGGTCCTTCAAGATTTAATTGCTAATACGGGTCCGCATCTTGAAAGTTCGGGCTCAGGTCCAATTAAGAAAGTGCAAGCTGGTGAAGTGGCTGCAGGTTTTGGTTTGCGCTACCAAGCAGTGATGGCTAAAGAATCAGGTTTACCGATTGAGTATGTCGATCCAATTGAAGGCAACTTTTCACTCACAGAATCAATTGCGGTTGTGAATAAAGACGATGCAACAACGAGTTTAGCGATGGACATGGCTGAAATCATTACTAAAAATGCGCGAAAAGAGTTGCTGACACACTATCCGGTTGCGCTTTACGAAGGTGAAACAGTGATGGATGTGAACAAACCAGCTTATGCGACGCAATTTGAACAACCATTAACCGTCGAACTCTTACAGCAGCATCAAGAATTCTTTAAATCAGCTAACTAAAATTGGGGAGAGTGAAAAAATATGAATACCTATAAACTATTAACGCCAGGCCCGTTGACGACTACAAGTACGGTAAAACAGGAAATGCTGATTGATCGTTGTACATGGGAACAAGACTATAAAGAAATCACACAGAAAATCAGATCTCAGCTCCTTGAAATTGCACATGCTCCGAAAGAGCAATACACAACTGTACTCATGCAAGGAAGTGGTTCATTTGTCGTTGAATCAGTACTGACGACTGCCATTTCAAGAGATGATAAAGTGCTGATTATCACGAATGGTGCGTATGGCGAACGTATTGTGAAAATGGCTCAGTATATTGGACTGAATTACGCAGAATATAGCGTGGCATACAATGACTGTCCAAAGGAAGATGAAATAAGACTTATGTTAGAAGAGGATCAAGAAATTACGCATATCGTAATGGTTCATTGTGAGACAACGACAGGCATTTTAAATCCAATTGAGATGATTTCAAACTTATCGAAGGAACAAGGGAAAACACTAATCATTGATGCGATGAGCAGCTTTGGTGGAATGGAAATCAATGTAGCTGAGCTTGAAATTGATTATTTGATCAGCAGTGCAAATAAATGCATTCAAGGGGTCCCAGGGTTTGGTTTTGTCATCGCCAAACTTGAGAAGCTTGTTGTGTGTGAGGGCAATGCACGTAGTTTGTCGCTGGATTTATATGATCAGTGGAAAGGGATGGATCAGGATGGGAAATGGCGTTACACATCACCAACCCATGTAGTGGCTGCATTCGCAAAAGCATTGGAGGAATTAGTTGAAGAAGGCGGCATTCCAGCTAGATTTTCCCGTTATCAACATAATAATCGCTTGTTAAGAGAGCGATTTGAACAAGTGAATATCCATGCCTATATCTCAGTTGAAAAACAATCGCCCATTATTACAACCTTCCTTTTTCCAAATGAACAATTCGACTTTGAAGCGTTCTATTCGTTTATCAAAGACAGAGGTTATGTCATTTATCCAGGCAAGCTGACGGACGTAAATACTTTCCGCATTGGCAATATTGGTGAAATCTATGAGGAAGATATAGAGGGATTATGTGCTAGTGTGGAAGATTATATGAAAGTGGTGGCGATATGAATAAAATAGAGGGCGTTATAGTGGACTGGGCTGGAACAACAGTGGATTTCGGTTGTTTTGCACCTGTAAATGTGTTTGTTGATATTTTTAAAGACGCTGGTATTGACGTGACAATGGGAGAAGCAAGAGAGCCAATGGGGATGCTGAAAATTGATCATATCCGCGCTATGTTATCCATGTCTAGAATAGCTGTATTATGGGAAGAAAAGTATGGAAAGTCATTTAACGAACAAGATGTAGAAAAGTTATATGCGGAATTTGTACCTGCGTTGATGGCTTCATTATCAGCATATACGGATCCAATTCCTGGAGTTATAAAGGCAATTGACGTATTAAGAAATCGAGGATTGAAAATCGGATCGACAACGGGCTATACAACTACAATGATGGACGTCGTTGTTCCGAATGCGCTGGAAAAGGGGTATTCTCCAGATGTTTATATTACCCCTGATGATACAAATTCGATTGGAAGACCGTATCCTTATATGGTCTATCGGAATATGGAGCTGCTAAAACTATCGGCATCATGGAAGGTAGTAAAAGTAGGCGATACGATTTCAGATATTAAAGAGGGTGTCAACGCGGGTGTTTGGTCAGTTGGTGTCATTATTGGCAGCTCTGAAATGGGGCTGAGTTTAGAAGAATTTTCTAGCCTATCAGAAGCTGATAAAGAAACTGTGATTTCTAAAACGGAAGCTACATTTATGCAAAATGGCGCTGATTTTACGATTTCGACGATGCGGGAACTTCCGCAGCTTATAGATCAAATAAATAGTCTTATTTCGGATGGCAAGCGGCCAAATTCAAGAACAGCATTGGTGCTTGTATAGGCAGAGGAAATAACATGCGACGTTCATAACACGATCGACAGTCTATTAGTACGAAAAAATGCAGTAAATACTCTACTCTCAATTGAGACGGGAGTTTTACTGCTTTTTTTATGGTAATTTGCAGTTGGAAGTGGCGCTTGTAATTCCATGCGGAAGCTTGGTATTTTTAAAGTATCAGAAAACTGAGATGTTTTCTTTGAAGAATAAAAGGGGAATAGAGTGATAGGGATAACTACAATTATTTTGCGAAGGGGTGGAGCGTGTATGGAAAAAACAATATATATCGTGCGTCATTGCTCCGCAGAAGGACAGGCACCACACGCAGAATTGACCGCTGAAGGGATTTTACAGGCGGCGCAACTTGCGGAATACTTTGATGGTATCGAGGTGGATCGAATTATTACAAGTCCATTTTCACGTGCACGTCAAACGGGTTGGCCTTTAGCGGAAAGAAAAAATCTACATGTAGAAGTGGATAGTAGACTTGGAGAACGCGTACTGAGTTCAACTGAATTCAAAGACTGGTTGATAAAGCTGGAAGATACTTTTTTAGATCTTCATCTGAAATACGATGGTGGAGAGTCTTCACGAGAGGCAATGACGCGGGTCTGTGATGTGCTGGATGAGTTGGAAGAAGGTTCGCAAACCGTGCTTGTGACACATGGCAATTTAATGGCGTTGTTGTTGAGGTGTTATGACGAACGATTCGGCTTTGAGCAGTGGCAGGCACTGACGAATCCGGATGTGTATATGCTACGGATAAAGGATGAAGACTCTGAAGTAAAACGGGTGTGGGACTCCAAGTAAAAACAGGCCGATTGGATAGCGGCCTGTTTGTTGTATGAAAGTAGTTTTGTGTGAATCTCAACCCATTGCTAAACTAGTTGTAATGACCGCGGCGATAATAATGAGTGATCCGAAAAAACTGATCCACATGGATTTGTCAGGATTAGTAGGTCTGCTGTCAGTTTTGTGCATAAGTGGCGCCTTCTTTCAGTTTGGTATCTTTCACTATACTCTTCCCGGACTCTTAATGGAATAAACTATTTAAGGGTGATGGCTTGATTTTTTTACGATTAATTAATTGATATGGGGATCATCTTCAACGTTTCCGAGCGGGTTATGGTACACTTAACTCAAAGCTGAATATTTAAACAACCACTAGGGGAGCCTTTTTAAGGCTGAGACGTGCATGGATGCGCGGACCCTTGGAACCTGATCCGGATTATACCGGCGTAGGAAAGTGGGTACGCCCTTTATGAATTGTTAAATGGCTAGCCGCTTTCTAACGCCACCGGGAAGCGGCTTTTTAGTATAGGTAAAGGGGTGGCGAATCGGATGGTAGATGTGGCATTGACGATTGCGGGGTCTGACAGCGGCGGCGGGGCCGGAATACAAGCGGATTTAAAAACGTTCCAGGAATTAGGCGTTTTCGGTACATCGGCGCTGACCGCGGTAACGGCACAAAATACATTTGGTGTAACGGCAATTCAACCGCTTGAAACGGCTATGATTACAGCGCAAATACAGGCAGTTATGGAAGATTTCAATGTCAAAGCGATTAAAACGGGGATGTTATTTTCGGCGGAGATTATCCACGCAGTGGGAGATATGTTTCATTGGAGTGGAATTCCGCTTGTCATCGATCCTGTAATGATTGCGAAGGGGGGGGCATCGTTGCTGAAAGAGGAAGCAGTTGAAGCATTAAAGACGGTCCTCGTCCCTCTCGCAGCGATTGTGATGCCGAATATTCCTGAGGCAGAAGTGCTTGCCGACATGACAATAAAAACGGAGATAGACATAGAACAAGCGGCGAAACGTATACTGGCTTTGGGCGCAGAGGCGGTCCTCATTAAAGGGGGCCATCGGAAGGAAGCGTCCTATGCAGAGGATTTGTACATGGGGGCGGACGGAAAACGATTTTCGGTCCGCGCACCGTGGATTGATACGAAAGATACGCATGGAACAGGGTGTACGTATTCTGCGGCGCTTACGGCGTTTCTGGCAAACGGGGAAACTGCAGCGAATGCCGTTATCGAGGCAAAATGTTTCATCCATGCTGCGATTGAAGATGGACTTAAAATTGGCGGCGGCCATGGTCCGACGAATCACTGGGCTTATGGGCGCCGTACGACCAAAAGAATGGAAGGAGTTGTCGTAAATGGATAAGCAGACAGTGAACTTGTATTTCATCATGGGCACATTGAATTTGGCGGGACGCAATCCGCTGCATGTATTAGAAGAGGCACTAAAAGGCGGCGTAACGTGCTTCCAATTGCGCGAAAAAGGACCTGGGGCGTTAACGGGTAAAGAATTGAAAGCTTTCGCACTTGAATGTCAGCAATTATGTGAACAATATAGTGTTCCTTTCATCGTCAATGATGATATAGATCTTGCGATTGAAATAGGGGCGGATGGTATTCATATCGGACAGGAGGACGGATGCGTTTCGGCAGTGCGTAAGAAGGTTGGGCCGGAAATGCTGATTGGCGTTTCTACTCACAATGTAGCGGAAGCGATTGCGGCAGCTGATGCGGGGGCGGATTATATCGGTCTTGGACCAGTTTACGAGACACAGTCGAAAAGTGATACACAACCTGTTATTGGGATTGAAACGGTCAGTGAAGTGGTAACATTGCTGCCTGGCTTACCAATTGTTGCAATTGGCGGTATTTCAGAACGCAAAGCCAGTGCTGTCATTAAAGCTGGCGCCTCGGGTATAGCGATTCTTTCTGCAATTTCCGGAAGTGAAAACCCGGGAGAAGCGGCAATTCGTTTGAAAGCGGCAGTTCTTCTTTCATTGACAGGTATCGAAATGTAATGTTTAGCCTACTGTAAAATACCCCACACTTCTGAGTAGGACGGAGGCGTGCAGATGAGGAAAAAAAAGTTTGAAATACAAACTGTTTTGCATAAGCCGGATTTAATTTATTTCACTTGGAATGATATTGGAGGCACCTATAACGTTTATAAAGATGGTCATCATTTATATGAAGGGACCGTCTCGGAATTCAGCGATGGAGATTTTAAGCATGCAAAACTATATAATTATGTAATCGAACGTGTTGAAGGTGGCGAGGTTGTTGACGTTATTGCATTGCAGACGTCAGCGTTCGCTGAAAAGAAAAACAAGGAAAGCCCGCTTCAGTCGCTTGTCATGACAACAATCGTTGCGAAAACGCAAATTGCGTTATCGTGGGAGGAAATCAAAGATGTTGATGAATATGACATCTATCGAAATGGAACGTACATGAAAACGGTAACAGACAATCGTTACATCGACAGGGACTTTGTGCTGGATGAAACCTATACGTATATCATCGATTCCAAGCGTCCGCTCGTGAAGTCGGAAGAACGTTTTAACGTGTTTCAGTCAGTGGTCTCTAGTGTTTTTGGCTTGTTAAATCCGTTTTCAACGAAGGAAGAAGCTGCGATTGAACGATTTTCGGTGTCAAAAGTGATTGCAGAGCCTGTGAGTTTGCTTACGCCTATTCAAGATAGGGTCCGACTACCGAATGTTGACAGATGGCAATTCCGTTACGCTACATTTTTGAAGGACGACTGGGTGAAGAATCTGAATCCATTATCTCGGAACCGCTTTTTTAAAGGAGATGACAGAGGGTTCGATCCAAACGGAGAAAGTTATCGTACCCGTGTTGATGTTGAGCTTGCTTATGATCTTGAACGATCTCCAATGACGTTTATAAAGGATGTTGGGGCGTCCATTGCGTATAGCTCTTCGAAGCGCTTCCGGAAACAGGCTACAGCGTCACCCGATGGAATTACGTTGAAACGGACAAATCACGGGGAAAGTGAATCAGGATTTCATCTGACTCACACCGTTGGTAATCCGCTCACACCGGCACCTGCAATTGATTATGAAGTGCGGGCTGTCATGAGGCGGGATGGACCATTCGACCTGACAGGCTACCATGATCAGTCACCTCATCACGAAGTGTACCTGATGCGGGGTGTCGGGAACGATTGGCAACCTATCCACCTGTCAGAGAGCAAAGGTCTTGTATGGATGTCGGAAATAATCGCATGGCAATACTGGCGAATCTCTAATTTTGAATGATAAACAATGAGCCCTTTCCGATTTTAGTAAAAGGAAGGGTTCATTGTTTATTTTTGATTTACCAGTGAAATTTGGATAATCATAAACCGAAACAGAGAACTCAGTGGCGGAAAGATCACTTGGCCTTACGCAAACTCATACAATGCGTTTTATCGTGTTGCCGCAGGCCTTCAGAAGAATGTTGCCAACAATTATGAACAAGTCTATCATTAGTTTCAATGAAACATCCCTACTTTCTATTATTGGGATTGCTGATATTGTGCAAAAAGGTAAAGTTCAATCAAGTACCACATTTCAGCCCTTCGAAATATGGTTAACAGTCGGGGGCATTTACTTCATCATCTATCTGATGTCGGTATTTGCTAGCTTTATGGAAAGGAGATTCGAACTTAGATGACGCTGATTCAAGTAAAGAACTTAAAAAAGTCATTCGGTGAACTCGAAGTGTTAAAAGATATAAACGTTGAGATTCAAGAGCGTGAAGTTGTCTGTGTAATAGGGCCCTCGGGTTCTGGAAAAAGTACATTTCTGCGGTGTTTGAATCGCCTGGAAGATATTACAGCGGGCCATGTTGTGGTCGATGGTCAAGATATAACAGATACGAAGCGCGATATAAATAAAATTCGGGAAAATGTCGGCATGGTATTTCAGCAATTTAATCTGTTTCCGCATATGACCGTCTTGCAAAACGTGATGCTCGCACCTATGAAACTTGGTAAAGGCGATAAGAATACGATTGAGAAGAAAGCACTTGAACTACTTGTGAAGGTTGGGCTGTCGGATAAAGCGAAAGCATACCCGGGCGAACTTTCAGGGGGGCAAAAGCAACGTGTCGCGATTGCCAGGGCGCTTGCAATGGATCCCAAAATCATGTTGTTTGATGAACCGACATCTGCACTTGACCCTGAAGTGGTCGGCGATGTGCTTGCCGTGATGAAACAGCTTGCTATAGAAGGCATGACAATGATCGTTGTTACACATGAAATGGGATTTGCACGGGAAGTGGGAGACCGTGTTATTTTTATGGATGGCGGTTTTATTGTCGAGGAAAATGTTCCGGAAGAGTTATTTGGAAATCCTCAAGAAGTTAGAACGCAAGCCTTTTTGAGTAAGGTATTGTAAGCATATCGTTGAATAGGAAGAAGAGGGACGGGAAAGCTATTGACGCTTTCCTTTTTTTTGTTGTCTAAGCCAACTCTTTGACAATGAAAACACCACTTGATACAATTACCTTGAATTCGAGATAAATAAATACCTACTAATTTGGGGAGAGAAAAGATATGACGAAAAAATCAATGGGTATTCATCATATAACAGCAATTGTCGGACATCCTCAGGAAAACGTCGACTTTTACGCTGGCGTTCTTGGATTGCGCCTTGTGAAGAAAACTGTAAATTTCGATGACCCTGGGACCTACCATCTTTACTTTGGTGATGGCAATGGTGCACCGGGTACAATTATTACATTTTTCACATGGGCTAATTCTCGTCAAGGCAGAATCGGAGATGGTCAAGTCGGTGTCACATCATACGTAGTGCCGATTGGTGCAATGGGTTTCTGGGAAAAGCGTCTTGAGAAATTCAAAATTACGTTTGCGAAATCACAACGTTTTGGCGAACACTACTTGTCCTTTGAAGATCCGCATGGCTTAAAAGTTGAGATTGTCGAGCGGGAAGAGGGGGTAAAGAATGAGTGGGTGGTTGGTGAAGTAACAGCGGATACCGCGATTAAAGGATTCGGCGGCGCGACACTGTTATCTGCCCAACCTGAAAAAACGGCTCAACTTCTTGAACATGTCATGGGACTCGAACAAATTGGTGAAGAAGGCGAATACATCCGGTTCCGCTCGACAGCAGATATCGGCAATATCGTCGACTTGAAAAAGACATCGTCGGGTCGTGCACAAATGGGCGTCGGAACAGTTCATCATATTGCTTGGCGTGCTGAAGATGATGCAGATCAGCTAAACTGGAAAGCGCATATGGAAGCGAACGGCTATGGTGTGACACCGGTGAAAGACAGAAATTATTTCAATGCAATCTATTTCCGGGAACACGGTGAAATCTTGTTTGAAATCGCAACGGATCCTCCGGGATTTGCGCATGATGAATCTGTGGAGACGATGGGTGAAAACCTTATGCTTCCAGTGCAATATGAAAAGCATCGCGAACAGCTGGAATCGACTTTAATACCTTTTGAAGTGCGCGAAATTGATTGATAAGGAGAGGTTTACTATGAAACATCTATATAAACCGGGGAAAGATGCATCGAAACCGGTGTTGCTCCTGCTTCACGGCACAGGAGGCACAGAACAGGATTTACTGGGGCTTGCCGATTTGATTGATCCGGATGCAGGAGTTCTTAGTGTTCGAGGGAATGTTCTTGAAAATGGTATGCCACGTTTCTTCCGCAGATTGGCGGAAGGCATATTCGATGAGGAAGATTTGATCTTCCGTACGAAGGAATTGAATGCGTTTCTGGATGAAGCTGCAAAAGAAAATGGCTTTGACAGGTTGAATGTCATTGCGGTTGGTTATTCTAATGGAGCGAACATCGCAGCAAGCTTGCTTTTCCATTATGCCGATTCGTTGAAAGGCGCAATTCTTCATCATCCGATGGTTCCGAGGCGCGGAATCGACTTGCCGACTTTAGCTGGAATTCCGGTGTTCATCACCGCAGGGAAAAACGATCCGATTTGTCCCGCGAAGGAATCGGAGGATCTGGATGAACTATTGACGAGCGCTGGAGCAGTGACAGAAATTCACTGGGAAATGAACGGCCATTCGCTGACACGCACGGAAGTGGATGCGGCGGCAGAGTGGTACACAGCGACATTTGTGAAATGAAAAAGAAGCGGGGATAAAAAATGGGCTTTTTAGACAGGTTATTTGGAAAGACAACTACAACAACTACAGAGGAGACGGTAAATATGACAAAAACTAAAACAGCAATCGTATACTATAGTTCAGGCGGTACAAACTACCAGTTGGCACAGTGGGCGGCGGAAGCAGCAGAAGCAGCAGGTGCTGAAGTAAGACTGATGAAAGTAGCTGAAACGGCTCCACAAGCTGCAATCGATTCATCTCCAGGTTGGAAAGCACATGCTGAAGCAACGAAAGATGTACCTGTTGCAACAGGAGCTGATCTTGAATGGGCAGATGCAATTATCTTTAGTGTACCGACACGTTTCGGTAACGTGCCTGGGCAAATCCAGAGTTTCATCGATACATTAGGTGGTCTTTGGTTCCAAGGCAAGCTCGCTAACAAAGCGGTAAGCGCGATGTCATCTGCACAAAACCCACATGGCGGTCAGGAAGCAACAATCCTTTCCTTGTACACAACAATGTACCACTGGGGAGCAATTGTTGCGGCACCAGGGTTCACCGACGCGGTTACATTTGCAGCCGGCGGTAACCCGTACGGCACAAGTGTAACAGTCGGACAAGATGGAAAAATAGCGGATGACGAAGCGGCAATTAAAGCGGCAGTTGCTCATCAGGCTGGACGTACAGTCAAAGTGGGAGAAGCATTGAAAAGCATGAACGCATAATAGTGAGTAAGTTAGCCGGCCTGTAATGGGTCGGCTTTTTGCTTTTAGAGACTAGTTTAGCTCCAATGAAAAGGATGACCGATCATATACTTGCCAATACCGACTATATATCTTGTTATCCGATCATATATTTCTCCACACCGATCATATTTCCTGTAGACCGATCATAAACTCCGCACTACCGATCGTAAAGGTTGTTAAACCGATCATATATCTTAAGAACTCAACTTTACTTCGTGAAGTGAGAGGTGGAAGCTTGGCGGGGGACTTCATTTCAATGGTTCTCATTCTGGTCTTTCTAGGGGGGACACTGAGCCTTTAAAAGAAGGAAGTCGCAAGTGGTGGGTGTTGAATAACTTCAAGACGAAAAGCCAACCTGCAATTGGTTGGCTTTTCGTTATTCCTTCATTCATTTAACTTTAGCGGGTCTTGGCCAGATGAAGTAGGAAATAGAAATTACAAAGTCGAGCCCAAGAACGAGTCCCCATACTCTCAGCGTGGCGGAAAACACTTCCGTTCTTGCCGGATCGTCGATGAAATAAATCATTGCGACAAGAAATGCACTACCGATGATATAAGCGAGCAGATGCTGCAGGGTGCCTTTCATCGAGTGGCGGGCATATTCATAGCCGGTTTTACGCACCGGTTTGGTACCTGTCTTTTGAACGTAATAACGAAATTGTTCATCAGCCCAGCGAATCATGCTTTTGCCGAACGCGATGGAGCAACCGAGATAGATGGCTGCGAGGGCGTGCACTTGTATCGCGGTTGCGCCATTATATAGGTCGGTTGCTGTGACAATCAGTAAAATTAAATCAACAACTGGTGTCAGGGCGAGGAAGAAAAAGCCGAGTTTTTCGCGTTTGAAAATATAACGGGTGATGAGCCCAAGAGCAATGACAACCCAGAAACCAATTTCACAGGCAACGATCGTCCAGGCAATAAAGTTCATAGCAGCACCTCTCTTCAATCGAGTTGTAATAAGTAGGTTTATCATATCACATTGACTATATGACCAACTGCTACAAATTTATCACCGAAGTGGAGTATATTATCACCGACACAACTGGGCTTATCACCGGCATCGAGCATGTTATCACCGCTAAACACAAAAACGGAAAAGCCAATGCAGCTTTCCCGTTCCCACAATCAATCACTTAGTCAAATAAGCCCAAGCATACTGCGCATACAATTCCGCGCCAGTGACGAGTGCGTCTTCGTCGATATCAAAGTTACCATGATGATGTGACCACTCCGTATCTTTCTCCGGATTTCCACTGCCAACAAGTGCAAAACTACCGGGTGCTTTGTCGAGGAAGAATGAGAAGTCTTCGGCGCCCATCGTCGGTTTTTCATTAAATACAACGTCTGGTCCGAATGCTTCAGTTGCTACTTGTTGAACAAGTTTTGCGCTCGTTTCGTCGTTGATAACCGGTTCTGTTCCGCGTATATATTCAACTTTTGCAGTCGCACCGTACATGTCAGCCACGCTTTTTGCGTATTGTGAAATGCATTTTTCGATATGATTGCGTGTGTCCTGGTTGAAGGTGCGAACCGTTCCTTCAATCAAAGCATTTTCGGCGATGACATTGAAACGCGTACCGACTTCCATTTTTCCGACGGTAAGGACAGCTGGATTTTGCGGGTCAATCGTCCGGGAAACGACAGTCTGGACATTCAGGACGAACGAAGAAGCAACAAGTGCTGCATCGATACAATCTTGAGGAATGGCTCCATGTCCGCCTTTTCCTGTGAAGTGAACTTTGAAAATATCAGCTGCAGCGAATGAGGGTCCTGGTGGACAAGAAACTTTATGTGTCGGCAATTGCGACCAGATGTGAATGCCGAAAACATTGTCGACATCGTCCATGGCGCCTTGGTCAACCATCGCTTTTGCGCCCTGTGCGATTTCTTCGGCAGGTTGGAAGAGGAGGCGTATGTTACCAGGAAGTTCATCTTTCACTTCGGATAAAGCTTTTGCTGCAATTAACAACATAGATGTATGTGCATCATGTCCGCATGCATGCATTTTGCCGTCTATTTTAGAAGCATAAGGTACATGCGTGTTCAATTGTTCAACAGAAAGTGCATCCATATCACCGCGCAGTGCAACTGTTTCGCCGGGAAGTGCGCCTTTAATTTCAGCGATCACACCAGTTGGTTCTGTTTTGCGATAGGAAATTCCGAGTTCATCCAAATAGGCGCAAACGAACGCAGTTGTTTTTACTTCTTCAAATGATAGTTCCGGTTCGCTATGTAATTTGCGTCGCAATGCAGTTAGTTCGTCGCTATAATTTGTAATAGCTTCTTTTATTTTTTGGTTGATCATAATGTTTTAGCCTCCGTTAGTCGTTTTACCGCTTCATAGATAATAGTCGTACCATCAGCAAGATGACTGGCGTTCGACCATTCTTCCGGGCAGTGGCTGAGCCCGTCTTTGCTTGGGATGAATACCATTCCGCAAGCCGTGAAATCTGACAACACCATCGCGTCGTGCCCCGCTCCGCTGTTAATCGAGCAATAGGGGATTTCAAGATGGTCGCTCGTTTCTTTTAATAAAGAGCGGATGCCGTTATCAAGTTCTTTCGGCTCGATATAGAGTTGTTGTTCAATTGACGTGCAAATTCCGTTGCCGTCTTGCTGCGCAATCAATTCTTCTACCTTCCGTATTGCATTCAATACATGCTCTTCTTTGCCAGAACGAATATCGATGCTGAAGATAACTTTGTCCGGGATAACATTCGCTCCGTTCGGGAATACAGTGAGTCGACCTGTTGTGATGACTGTACCATCTCCTTCGTCGGTTGCAATACCTGGAAGGGCCGCAATGATCTGCGCCGCAGAAACGAGTGCATCGGAACGCCGATCCATCGGTGTTGTGCCGGCATGCCCGGCTTGCCCTTGTACGGTGACGACCAATTGAGTCAATCCCACGATTGCTTCAACGACACCAATTTGAATGCCTTTCTCCTCTAAGATTGGCCCTTGTTCGATATGTAATTCAAGAAAAGCCTTAATTGTTTTCGGATCTCGCTTTTTTTCATTCGCCGGGTTGACCCAGATATCTGCCATTGCATCTACTGCTAGAATGCCATCTTTATCAGCAAATGTTTCGAAATCTTCTGCCGTCAATAACCCCATCATTCCGCGCGAGCCCATCAATCCGCCGCCGAAGCGGGAACCTTCTTCTTCGACGAGTGCAATGATTTCAAGAGGGTAGGCGGGTTGAATATTGTTTTCTTTAAACAGTGCAGCAACTTCCAATCCGACCACAACTCCTGCGGCACCGTCATATGCACCGCCATTTGGAACAGAGTCAAAATGAGAACCAACGAAGACAGAAGGGGTGTTGGGTAAAGTACCTTCCAGCTTGCCAAAGATATTACCGAAACCGTCTTCCGCGATAGCAAGACCGTACTCCGCCATTTTTTCTTTAATGTAATTCCGTGCCTGTAAATCTTCTTCACTGTATGTCAGCCGCGTCACACCAGCGCCTGGTGTAGCTGTAAAACGGCTCAACAATTCAATATGTTGTTCAATCCTTTGTTGATTGGCTGTCATTCTTAATTCTCCTTAAATAGAAGTAGTCTGAGTAGTGTTTGAATTGACTAGGTGACTGTCACCCAGTCAATTCAGTCAATTCAATCCCCCTGGTCACCGAGCCAACTCCGCTCAATTCAACTCACAAGAATCCGACGAAGAAGCCGGCGAGGATGACTGATACCATGGTGACGCTTATAAATCCGCCGACAAGCATTGGGGGCAACATATGGCTTGTCAATGCATCTCTTTCTTTCTCATCTTCCGTTAACGAGTTGATAACTTCGTTTGTAATAATGTAGTCTGCTGGGAATCCGTATAACGCAGTTAACGAAACGGCAAACGCCATTTCTTTACTTACTTTCAATACCTTTCCGATGAAAAACGAGAAAATATACATGCCGATGACACCCAGAACGATACAGCCGACAAGCGGGTACAAGATTTCCATCATCATGGAAGGTGTAGCGCTTTTTAAACCGTCAAAAATGAACAGCATAAGGGCCATCATCGCTAATCCGAAACCATTCGCTTTTTGGAGTACTTGACGTTCTAAGAATCCGATGCTGGTTGAGATGATTCCGAACAATAAACAAAGCACATAAGGACTGACCGTTACGATAGGTGCCAGCAATGTAGAGACGAGATAGGCAAGGAAACCGACGAATGCGAGTCGGAAAAATTTGAAGTAGTCTGTATTGAATTTATCCGGCATCCACTTAAAGAGTTTAAGTTCACGTGGTTCTGAAGCAACTACTTGAGTGCTTACATTTTTTACTATCAGTTCACCTTTGCGATATTTTTCAAGAAGCATTTTGCCTTCTTTTTTGAGAACAATTGACGTAAGGGGATAACCCGCGAAGCCTTGCATAACGTAAATGACGATCGCGAATACAGCCAATGTTGCGAGGCCGGCATTGGCAGCACCTTCGGACATGATCAATGCGGATACGACACCGCCGACGAGAGGCGGGATAGCGACAATGATTGTTTCAATACCGAATAGAAGTGTCCCGATTCCAAATAAAGCGACGACAATCCCTAAAATTCCTGCGAGGGAAATTAAAATAGTTTTCCATTGTTCTTTTAGTTGTTGAAGTGACAGTAAAGTACCCATATTTGTAATGAGTAAGTAAATCATCATTGAAGCAACAGTGGGAGGGACGCCGGCAAGCGAGACGATGTCTTGCGGGAAAAATGTCCAATAGCCAAGCAAGAAGAGGACAGCACAGACGAAAACTGATGGGATCCACGCTTTCGTCCGGACTGAGATGATGTCCCCAATATAGAGAATAGCGACTAAGATGACTAAAGCTAGCATTTGAGACATTGTATTCATCCCTTTCAGATAACATAGAATTTTAACTACAATAGCATGAAAATTTGTGAATTAAAAGCCTATTTTATATATTTCCAATAATATACTAGAAGAAAGTATAATGAAGACGCTTACATCGTAATCGCAATAAAGTTAAGGTTTAGGAGAGTTTGAAAGCCCATAAATAACATTAAATACCTTCTTTTGTATAATAAAAACCCCCCTTCACTGCAATCTCATTCATTCTGCAGTGAAGGGGGTTCAATCCATTGTAGGAACCACTTATTTTGTTAGCAATGAATTTTCAATTTTATAATCCGATTTTACTTCATCCAACCAATTGACATACTCTGCTTGTATGCCTTCATCAAGTAAAAGTTGTTTTATCTCTTCCTTATGATCCTCAAAAACAGCTTCTTTTGCTGCTTTCTTATCGGTTACGAGAATAATATGGTAACCGTTTTCTGTTTTCACGGGATCGCTAACTGTATCGGGTTTCAAAGAGAATGCTGCCTTTTCAAATTCGGCGACCATTTTACCGCGTGGGAAATAGCCTAACTCTCCGCCATTTACCGCACTCGCTTCATCTGTCGAGAATTCTTTTGCAAGTGCTGCGAAATCCTCTCCATCTGCAAGTTTCTTCGCGACTTTTTTAGCTGTAGCTTCATCTTCAACTAAAATATGACTCGCTTCCACTTGTTCTTCCTCGTTAAAGGATTCTTTGTTTTCATCAAAGTACGCTTTGATATCTTCGTCAGTTACCTTAATCCGTGGCTCAATTATTTTTTGGATAGATAAAAAGTCCACAATATTTTCTTTAAACTCTTTCTCAGTCATACCATTCTGTTTCAATGCCGCTTCAAATGCTTCTTCTCCGCCGGCACTTTCGACGTATGTCGCGAGTTCCGCATCCACTTCTTTATCAGGAACGGAAACTTTCTCCTTTTTCAACTCAAGTGTAACAATTTTATCATCAATCATTGCTGCGAGCGCTTCTTTTCCGGCGGATTGGACGAGGACTTCGTACAATTCATCTTTCGTGATTTTTTCGTCTCCGACAGTTGCGACGGTTTCATCTTTTGCCTTTGAATCTTTTGAACAGCCAGTTGTAACAGTTAGGATAATTGCAAGTAGACCAACTGCCAACAAGGGAAATAACCTTTTTTTACTCATTTTTTAATTCCTCCAATGCTTGATATGACTTCATCGTACACGGGAAATATGAACAAACTATTACCGAATTAAGAAAAGTGCAAGGAGCCCACTTATGGTCTAGGTTAAGTGACCTCTTCTGTTTTTCTTATCGTATAAAAAAAGCCGCTACACAAGTTGTGTAGCAGCAGTTAAAGAAAGTTAGTTTTCATTTTGCAGTGGGAACGAAAGGATAAACTTTGTACCTTTCCCTTTTGCGCTTGTTACATCGATTGTACCGTTATGCATCATGACGAGACTTTTTACAATTGACAAGCCAAGTCCGAATTCGCCATACGGATTCGTAGTTCTAGACACAATCGCTTTATAAAACCGACTCCAAATTTTCTCGATATCATCAGGGTCAATCCCAATGCCAGTATCCTCGATTTCAATGACGCAGTTGCTAGCACTCGTATATCCGAGCAGATAGATCCTGCCGTTTTCGGTAAACTGGATACTGTTTTTCGTAATGTTGATCAAAATCTGTGTGAGCCGATCGTAATCTGCAAACACCAAGACGTCAGGGTCTGCAGTCACAATAATCTCATTGCTTCGTTCTTCTGCAACGCCGTCGAGCTGGTCCTTAATAATCCCCAGCAATTCAACGAGCTGGATATCCTGTTTAATCAATGTTACTTGATTGGACCGGATTTTTTCATAATCCAGGTTTTCATTAACAAGACGGATGAGCCGCATTGTTTCGTTTGTGGCGAGCTGTAGTCCCTTTACTTTTTCGGATTCCGGTATCATATTATTTTTCAAGCCTTCAATTATGCCTCGAATCGTTGTGAGGGGTGTCCGTAATTCATGTGAAACATCGGCCATGAACTGACGTCGCCTGTTTTCAAGATTCTCAATTTCATCCATGGACGCATCCAGCTTTTCAACCATTCCATTAAAATCACCAGCAAGTTCACTGATTTCGTCAAAGTCCGACGAGGGAATGCGCACTGAATAATCTCCTTGTGCAACAGCTGATGTTGCCAGTTGGAGACGTTTAATCCTGCTTACGTGGAAAGTCGATAAAATCCAGCTAAGCAGAAGCGAAATCGCAAGTGCGATAAACGTTGTGACAATTAAATAGGTATTCATTTGAGATACAACTTCTCGTGAACCTTTAATGGGAGAGGTTAACAGAATACCGCCGATAAATTGCCGATTGTGAATATAGGGAAGAAGGACGAATGTGACTGCCTCGTCGAATCGTTTGAAATCCTGTTTCACGATGACGGTTTCCCCGTTTTTAATGTCATGCCATTCTTTTTCGCTTAACTCGATGAGTGGTGTTTTTATGCCTGCCGAGTAAATGATGGCTGATTTTTCATCGAATAAACTGTATTGGATATCCCGGCCATTCAGTACATGTCCGTATGATTGCAGAATCCTGTTTGAATTTCGCTGGTCAGCTTGGATGTCGCGTAAAATCGTTTCTCCATATGTCGCAAGCTCTTCCGTTTTACTATCATAGACAAATTGCTCTACATAATGAGAAAACAGCAAACTTAATAGTAAAAAAGCGATGACAATCACGCTGAAGTGACTCAAGAGTTGCTGGTATAAGTATTTGATTTTCATTTTTCATCACCCAGTGTTTCGTCAAAACGGTAACCGACACCCCAGACTGTATGGAAAAATGGTTGGTCGTCAGTTGCGATTTTTGTCCGCAGCCGCTTGATATGTACATCGACAGTTCGATCATCGCCGTAGAAATCATATCCCCATACATTGTCAAGCAGTTGTTCGCGTGAGAAAACTTGTTTAGGATGCTGTGCAAAATGATAGAGTAGATCGAATTCTTTCGGTGTCAGATTTTGGATCCGTACACCATCGCGTAAAACTTCCCGTGTGTTTGGATTAATGTTGAAATGCGCTGTTTCGACAACGCCATCTTCCAATGGCTTGTCTTTAAGAGGTGAGTACCTCCGTGTGACTGCTTTAATGCGGGCCATAAGTGCCAGCGGACTGAATGGTTTCGTGACATAATCGTCCGCCCCCATTTCGAGACCGAGCACCTGATCTGATTCACCGTCTTTGGCGGTCAGCATAATAATCGGTGTCGCAACATTTACTTGCCGCAGTTTACGGCAAATAGAAATACCGTCCATCCCGGGGAGCATCCAGTCGATAATAAGGCAATCCCAGCCGTCCTGCATTGCAAGTTCAAAACCTTCCAGCCCGTCTTTTATAAATGAACCCTCAATTCCTTCTTTTGAGAAAAATAGTTCGATCATTGAAGAGACACTTTCATTGTCTTCAATTACTAGGATTTTCACCAGATTGCACCTCCTGTCGTGCCATAGTTTCCTTCAACTTAAGTCCAATATGGAAAATTAGCAACTGCAAACACCTCTTCCGCTGCAACGAAGGAAGAGGTGAATGCATGTAATATATTAATTTGCCGTGGATACATTACTCGTGAGTGCCACTTCAATCGTTTTCATTTCCGCACCGCGGTAGATAGTGAAAGTTGCTTTGTCACCAACAGAAAGGTTGGAATACAAGAACTTTCTCAGCTCCGTCGAGTTATTAATAGCGGTGCCATTTATGGCTGTAATGATATCTTCTACATCGAGACCTGCTTTTCCTGCTGCGGATTCAGGATCAATATTTGCAACTACCACGCCACCTTTAACTTTCTCGGGAAGATCTTGCAAATACATGCGAGGCACTTGGTCAAGGTTCGCGAGTCCGATGCCGATGTAAGGCCGTTCCACTTGCCCATTCGATGTCATTTCTTCAATAAGCGGAATCACCTCGTTACTCGGAATAGCAAAGCCGAGCCCTTCGACACCGCTTTCAGAAATTTTTAGGCTGTTAATGCCAATGACTTGGCCTGCGGCATTGAGAAGAGCACCGCCGCTGTTCCCAGGGTTAATAGCCGCATCAGTTTGGATAACATTCATTTCCCATTCGCCTGCAGAGGTATTCACATTGATGGAGCGATTGACTGCACTAATAATTCCTTGCGTTACTGTACCAGAAAAGTCGAGTCCAAGCGGGTTGCCGATCGCGATGACTTCATCACCTGCACGGAGTGTATCAGAATCGCCGAATTCAAGAACAGTTTTTGCATACTTCGCATCGATTGTCAGTACAGCAAGATCGCTTAGCGCATCCTTTCCAACAAGTTTAGCTGTCGTCGTTTCACCACTTTCAAGTGAAACTTCAAGTTTTTCCGCTCCTTCGATGACATGATTATTCGTTACGATAAACGCTTTGTCACCTTCTATTTTATAAATGACGCCCGACCCTGAACCGCTCTTGGCACTTTCGGTTTGTTGTGAAAAAGGATTATTTGCATTTTGGTAATTAACGATCCCGACAATTGCACTAGATGACTGTTCGACCATATCGGAAAGTGAGGGAATCGTTTTTGCTCCTGTTTGTTGCACATTATAAGAAGCGGTCTCCGTGGAAACAGGTGCCGTTACTTCAGTTTCAGCCTGCAGTAAATCCGTATTTACTACGACTGCTAATGTTAATACCGAACCGATCACACCTGCTCCGAGTGTTGATAAAAATCGTTTACCTGATCTGTTTCTGTTTTCTGTATCCATGATTGGTTCCTCCCGTTATTGTTTGATTACTCTTATCTTAGTAGGTAAATATGAACAAACTATTACGGAGAAGTTAACAATTAAAGAAGGCTATCACTATTTCAAAGTGATCATTTTGAAGGTATAGTTTAGTCAATAGTATGATTTTAAAAGGTGTGTGTGAAATGAAGAAGTTAATTACAGCTATGGATGTTGCAAAACGTGCGGGGGTATCTCAGTCATCCGTGTCCAGGGTTTACTTTGAAGGTGCAACGGTATCTGCAAAAACTAGGGAAAAAGTTCTAGCAGCGGCGGAAGAATTAGGCTATCGGCCGAATGAGTTTGCGAGAGGTTTAATCACAAATCGGACGAAAATTATTGGTTTGGTCATGAAAGGTGTTCAGAATCCTTTCTATCCACAAGTTTTAAAACAATTTACAACGACTTTTAAAAGTTTGGGCTATAGCATTATGTTTGTACATACGAATAATGACGAAATACAAAAAGAGGATATTGATATCCTGTTAAATTACAATGTTGCGGGTGTCATTATTACAGATGCATCGCTATCCTTGAACGCCATAGAAGACTTTAAAAAATATAAAATTCCTTTAGTCCTTTTTAACAGAAAAATAGCTAGTAATGATTTTTATTCAGTTTGCTGTAATAACGTAGATGCCAGTAAAGAAATTGCACAATTCCTGATTGAAAAAGGAAGTTCGACTATGGGCTATATTTCAGGAAATCAAAATACCTCAACAAGCAAAGAAAGAGAACAAGGCTTCACTGAAATTTTGAAGAAACATAACATCTCTTTGAAAAAGTATGAATCAGATTATACCTATGAGGGCGGATATAAAATTGCACAGCAACTACTAAGCAAAAATACCATTCCAGATGCATTTTTTGTTGCAAACGATATTATGGCATTAGGCGTGCTGGATGCTCTTCGTGAAAGTTCAATTACCATCCCGGCAGACACGAAAATAATTGGTTTTGACAATATTGAGATGGCTTCATGGCCGGCTTATAATCTGACGACTTGGGTACAGCCGATTGATGAAATGGTCAATCAAACAGTGCTCTATTTGATGTCAGAAATAGAGGAATATACTGGTTTTGCTAAGAATTTAGAGGTGAATGGCGAATTAATTGAGCGTAAAACAACATAAATAAAGGTTGACTTTCTAGAGTATTTACAATATTCTTTTCCTACAACATGGTTTGCATACGTATGCAAAGAGGAGGAAGTAAAATGGTTAAAGTATTGAAAGCTGGTAAATCACAAGAAGAATTAACTAAAAACAGTCTTGAGGTATCAAAAATTGTAGCGAATGCTATACAGGAAATTGAGAATAGAGGGGACGAAGCGGTTCGAGAGTTCTCCGAGAAATTCGATAAATGGTCACCAGAATCATTCAAATTATCGGAAGAACAGATCAAAGCAATCGTAGCGCAGGTACCAGCTGAAGTGATTGAAGATATCAAGTTTGCGCAAAAGAACATTCGTGAATTTGCGGAAGCTCAGTTAGCGTCAATGAACGATGTAGAAGTAGAAAATATCCCGGGTGTTATTTTAGGCCATAAAAATATTCCTGTAAGCAGCGTCGGCTGTTATATCCCTGGTGGACGTTACCCTATGGTTGCTTCTGCTCATATGAGCGTGTTGACAGCAAAAGTTGCTGGTGTCAAACGTGTAATCGCTTGCACGCCGCCAATTAACGGTGAGATCCCGAATGCAACAATCACTGCAATGTACTTAGCGGGCGCGGATGAAATTTACTTGTTAGGCGGAATTCAGGCGATGGCTGCCATGGCGATTGGGACTGAAACGATCCAATCCGTCGATATGATTGTCGGTCCTGGAAACGCTTTCGTAGCAGAAGCAAAAAGACAATTATTTGGTCGCGTAGGAATTGATTTGTTTGCAGGACCTACTGAAACATTAGTCGTTGCGGATGAAACAGCAGATGCAGAAATGATTGCTACGGATATTCTTGGGCAAGGTGAACACGGACCCACATCTCCGGGAGCTTTAATCACAACTTCGGAAAAACTTGCATACGAAACTGTAGAAGAAATTGAAAGGCAGCTTAAGGTGTTACCAACGGCTGACGTTGCACGTGTTTCATGGGATGATTACGGTCAAATCCTGTTAGTGGATAGCATCGAAGAAGCGGTTGTAGAAGCTGACCGACTCGCATTTGAACACGTTGAGATCCTAACAGA
This sequence comes from Sporosarcina sp. FSL K6-1508, assembly GCF_038007465.1. NCBI lineage: Bacteria > Bacillati > Bacillota > Bacilli > Caryophanales > Caryophanaceae > Sporosarcina > Sporosarcina sp. FSL K6-1508. The sequence continues at coordinate 1,115,698 of NZ_JBBOXF010000001.1, forward strand.
AAATCCAAATTACTTCTTAGAAAACATGACAAATTATGGTTGCCTATTCTTGGGGCCTGAAACAAACGTGGCATATGGCGACAAAGTAATTGGAACGAACCATACTTTACCGACAAAAGGTGCAGCCCGTTATACAGGCGGTCTATGGGTCGGTAAGTTTATCAAAACTGTAACCTATCAAAAAGTGACACCGGAAGCGAGTGCTTATATCGGTGAATATGCGGCGCGTCTCTGTCAATTGGAGAACTTTGCAGGTCATGCTGAACAAGCATTATTACGAGTAAGAAGGTACGGAAAGAAAGCGTAATTTCTTTTCTGCAGAGGGGGTAGGCGATTCGATGTTAGGGATGATAGGGTTATTTGGGGGACTAGCATTACTGATTTATTTGACGATGAAAGGTATGAACCTGCTGATAGCGGCTCCGCTGTCAGCATTGGTTGTAGCATTATTAAGTGGCCTTCCCTTATTTCCGGGAGTACCGGATGAAGGGATAGCTAACTATGTGACGAACTATATGGGCGGTTTTTCAAGTTTCATTGGCTCATGGTATTTAATGTTCTTAACTGGAGCGATTTTTGGTAAAGTTATGGAAGATAGCGGTGCAGCTGAAAGTGTTTCGAAATGGATTGTAGGCAAGCTTGGTATGAAGCGGGCAGCTCTTGCCGTTGTAATAGCTTGTGCAATCCTGACGTACGGGGGAGTTAGTTTATTCGTCGTTGCATTTTCTGTTTATCCAATGGCTATTAGTTTGTTTAAAGAAGCAAACTTACCAAGAAGATTCATCCCAGCGACATTAGCTTTTGGATCAACGACATTTACAATGACTTCTGCAGGTTCTCCTGAAATTCAAAACTGGATTCCAATTGAGTTCCTCGGAACAACTGCGTATGCCGGATGGCAAGTAAGTATAATTGTAGCTGCATTTATGGCAATCTTCGGCTATTGGTGGCTGAAAAAAATGATTTCAAAAGCGTTAGCAAAAGGCGAACATTTTGTTGATAGAGAAACGGATCATCATGAGGTTCGGGAGAATTTACCGAATCCGTTGTTAAGTGTAATTCCCTTACTTGTTGTGTTGATCATCTCGTTTATATTCCATAACTCCTTGGGGACATCTGCGTTAATCGTTGCCCTTACAAGTGGTGTGATTGCAACGTATGTAATCAACAGAAAGTATTTCTCGAACTTTGGGAAAGCGGTTTCAGAAGGGACAATGGGTGCAGTTATTGCAATTGCCAATACAGCCGCGGTTGTTGGATTTGGCGGAGTCATAAAAGCAACGCCCGCGTTTGGTGATGCTGTTAGTTTTATGACGGCTATTCCCGGGAGTCCGCTGATAGGTGGAGGACTTGCAGTAGCAGTTATTGCAGGTTTAACAGGATCATCTTCTGGGGGACAGGCAATTGCTTTACCGTTGCTTGCACCGCATTACTTAGATTTAGGTGTCGATCCGGATGCGTTACACCGTGTTGTCGCGATTTCTTCAGGCTCCCTGGATTCATTGCCGCAAGGCGGTTATGTTGTAACAACAATCCGCTCAATTGCTGGTGAAACGCATAAGGATGCTTATCCTGCGTTTGGTGCATTAACAGTCATTGTGCCATTATTAGGTGTCATATTGGCTGTCGTATTATTCTCATTAGGACTTTAATTAATAAATACCCAACAAGCTATTCAATCTATAGTTTGTTGGGTATTTTATCATCTGAAAAGTGGAGGTTATGCGGTATGGAAAAACTATCAATCATCGGTTGTGGCACGATGGGACATTCAATTGCGTTATCAGCGGCGTGGGCAGGGATTGAAGTCCAAGTATACGGGATGAACGAACAAGACCTTGAGACAGCGGACAAAGGGCTTCACAATAAATTAACAGTGATGATACATAATGAATTGATTAGTGAAGTAGAAGGTGAAGAAATACGCAGACGCATTGCGTTTTCAACTTCATTGGAAAAAGTCGTAAAAGAGGCTACTTTTATAATTGAAGTAATACCAGAGAACATTCAAATGAAGCGTGAATTGTATAAAGAAATTGAAGAGATGTGCAGTAACAATACTGTTCTTGCGAGTAATACATCAGGGTTCGCGCCAACAGCTTTAGCGGAAGGAACAGAATACCCGAATCGGTTTATCGTTACACACTTTTGGAATCCAGGACATTTAATACCCCTTGTCGAAGTCGTTAAAGGGGAGAAAACTGATCAGGAAACAATTGAGCGGACTATGAATTTATTGAACGAAATGAATAAAAAACCGATCTTGATAAACAAAGAAGTTCCAGGATTTATCGGGAACCGGCTGCAGTATGCCTTATTCCGTGAGGCACAATCGCTGCTCGATGAAGGTGTTGCGACGAAAGAAGACATCGATGCAGCTGTGACATATAGCATTGGGAGACGCTTACCGATAACGGGACCGCTAATGACTGCAGATATGGGAGGCCTTGACGTTTTCGCTGCGATTTCAAATTACTTGTTTGAAGATCTTAGCAATGAAAACAAGTCGGGAACTCACTTATCGAACTTGGTAGAACAAAAGAAGTTCGGTGATAAGAGTGGTGAAGGATTCTATAAGTGGGATCAAGAAACTTCTGAAACACGGAATGCTGAGCGGGAGAAAACGCTTATTCACTTCCTAAAAAACGATCGAAAAGAGTAGGAGATGCTAACATGAAACCATACTTTTCAGATTTGGAAAACAAAACGGTTATCGTAACTGGCGGAAGTAAGGGGATTGGAAAAGAGATTGCGCGCACTTTCGCCGAACTGAAAGCAAATGTCGTTATCGTGGGCCGGGATGAAAATACGCTGCATAAAACGCTAGTAGAATTACAACAATACAATCCGAAGTGCAAATCGTTTCAAGCGGATTTAAAAGATACCGGGCAGGTGCGGGCGATGGTGGATGAGACAGCAGCCCACTTTGGAACGGTTGATGTATTAGTGAACAATGCAGGCGTGAATATAGCCAAACCGGCGCTAGAAGTGACAGAAGATGATTGGGATCAAGTACTGGATACGAATTTAAAAGCTACGTTCTTTTGTAGCCAGGCAGCCGCTAGCTATATGATTCCGCAGGGCAGCGGGAAAATCATTAATATCGTTTCCCAAATGGCATTCGTTGGCTACTATAAAAGGGCGGCCTATTGTGCAAGTAAAGGTGGAGCGGTTCAACTGACAAAAGCGTTGGCGGTTGAGTGGGCGCAAAGCGGAATTAATGTAAATGCTGTTGCTCCAACGTTTATTGAAACAGAATTGACGACTAAAATGTTTGAAGAAGAAGCATTTAAAAAAGACGTGGAAAGTCGAATTCTATTAGGAAAACTGCCTCAACCACGAGATATTTCGGGAGCTGTTCTTTACTTGGCTTCGGATCTATCGAACTTTGTGACGGGAGAAACAATCAAGGTGGACGGTGGATGGACGGCAATTTAAACGGGAAAGGTGGCAAACGAAATGATACAAGATCAAGTATTATTTATAACCGGAGCGGCGCGAGGGATCGGGTTTGATATTGCAAAAGCATTTTCTGACGCGGGTGCCAAAGTCGTCATCTCGGATTTAACGCAACAAGCAATCGATGAAGCGGTTTCCCAATTCGGAAAAAATGTTGAAGGAGTCGTCTGTGATGTAACAAAAGAAGAGGATATTAAAAAGGCGATTGAATTCACGTTGGATAAGTTTGGACGAATTGACATCCTCGTTAATAATGCGGGAATGCAACATGTATCATTTATCGAAGATTTCCCTACTGAAAAGTTTGAACTGCTTGTGAAAATAATGTTGACGGCACCATTTATAGCCATCAAACATGCACTGCCTCATATGAAGAAACAACAATTCGGAAGAATTATTAACATGGCTTCTATTAATGGTATGATTGGATTTGCTGGAAAAGCCGCCTATAACTCAGCAAAACATGGTGTGATTGGTTTAACGAAAGTGGCAGCTCTCGAATCAGCTGCTGATGGAATTACAGTCAATGCAATTTGTCCTGGTTATGTGGATACGCCATTAGTGAGAAACCAGTTTGCAGATCTGGCGAAAACAAGGAATATTGAAGTTGAACAAGTTTTGGAGGAAGTCTTATATCCACTAGTTCCTCAAAAAAGATTGCTTGATGTGAAGGAGATAACGGATTTAGCATTGTATATTGCAAGTGACTCAGCGAAAGGGATGACTGGACAAGCCATTATTTTGGATGGCGGTTACACCGCTCAGTGAAATCGTTTTTGTTTAATAGTGTCGTCCCTTAAGTTGAATTATTGACTGATGGGATGGCTTTTTATTTTAATTGGTGAGGATAATAAATTAATTTCTAATGAACCTGTCAATCCTTGTCGAACGAATATAAAGTCTAGTAGTTGAAATAATTTATATAGTCTGACAGAATGGGTGGACAAGCTTCTTTTTATTTTTGAATTGTTGTAAGCGTATACATTACTTTATTTTTGGTAGAGGTGCATACGGCAGAAGTTTGCGACGTATAGTGGCATTGCGTGAAAAATACAACTCACGGGGAGGAATGGAAAAATGGTACAAGCAGTAGAAAATCAAATTTATGCATTTCCGAATACAGAAGGTGCGAAAGTAAACTTCAAGGAACGCTATGATAATTTTATCGGCGGAAAATGGACGGCGCCAGTTAAGGGAGAATACTTTGATAATGTAACACCGGTAACGGGCAAAGTATTTACAGAAGTGGCACGTTCAACTGCAGAGGATGTTGAACTCGCGCTGGATGCGGCACACGCTGCAAAAGATGCTTGGGGTAAAACATCTGTTACTGTACGTTCGAATACGTTGCTGAAAATTGCTGATCGCATCGAGCAAAACTTAGAGATGCTTGCTGTTGCTGAAACATGGGATAACGGTAAAGCAGTTCGTGAAACATTGAATGCTGATCTGCCGCTTGCCATTGACCATTTCCGCTATTTCGCTGGTGCAATCCGCGCGCAAGAAGGCGGAGTCAGTCAAATTGACGAAGATACAGTGGCGTATCATTTCCATGAACCAATCGGTGTCGTTGGGCAAATCATTCCTTGGAATTTCCCGCTTCTAATGGCGGTGTGGAAGCTTGCGCCAGCTCTTGCTGCAGGAAACTGCGTCGTGCTGAAGCCTGCTGAGCAAACGCCCGCATCGATTCTAGTATTAGTTGAACTGATTGAAGACTTATTGCCGCCGGGTGTTCTGAATATCGTAAACGGTTTCGGTCTTGAAGCAGGGAAGCCGCTTGCATCAAGTCCGCGTATCGGAAAAATTGCGTTTACAGGCGAAACAACAACGGGACGTCTGATTATGCAGTACGCTTCACAAAACGCAATTCCTGTAACACTTGAACTTGGCGGTAAATCGCCGAACATTTTCTTTGAAGATGTGATGGAAGCAGACGATGCATTCTTGGATAAAGCAGTAGAAGGCTTTGTCATGTTTGCGCTGAACCAAGGCGAAGTATGTACATGTCCTTCGCGTGCATTGATCCAAGAATCAATTTACGATAAATTCATGGAGCGCGCAATTGAACGCGTAAAAGCGATTAAAACAGGAAATCCGCTTGATCCGACAGTTATGATGGGTGCGCAAGCCTCTACTGAACAGCTTGAGAAAATCCTTTCTTATCTCGATATCGGGAAACAAGAAGGTGCGGAATGTTTAGTAGGCGGAGAACAAAACAACATGGAAGGCGAGTTGGAAGGCGGATACTACGTCAAGCCGACTGTCTTTAAAGGCGACAATAAAATGCGGATTTTCCAAGAAGAAATTTTTGGCCCTGTTGTTTCCGTTACAACATTCAAAACGAAAGAAGAAGCGCTTGAAATTGCGAATGATACATTATATGGCTTAGGTTCTGCTGTTTGGACACGCGATATGAACACAGCATATCGTTTCGGTCGCGGAATCCAAGCGGGACGTGTCTGGACAAACTGTTATCACATGTATCCGGCACATGCGGCATTCGGCGGGTACAAAGCTTCTGGTGTCGGTCGTGAAAACCACTTAATGATGCTGGATCATTACCAGCAAACGAAAAACATGCTCGTTAGCTACAGTGAGAACAAACAAGGTTTCTTTTGACTTCATTCAGTCGGGATTCAAACCTCGGCTGAATTGTGGATCTCAGACTAAGAACGCCGCGTCCTGCGGCAACAAGGAGGGATGCAGTTCAATCCCTCCCCTCTGAATGACCAACAGGGAGGAATGAACTACAATTCCTCCTCGTTGGCCTAAAGCCTCCGGCGGATGTCACAGATTTTGAAAGGAGTTAAGGAAGGCAGTCTAAGTTCGCGACTTCCTGTCGCAACGACTGCATGACCTACGAGGAAAGATGAAGTTCAATCTTTCCTCGTAGGCCTCAGGCTCAATTCAAAATCTGGACGCAATCACACCGAGGCGTGATTGATACAAAAAGGAGGTCGTGCGGATGACGGAACGCGTACTCGCAACTGACGCTGCACTTGAACTCATTACGTTTTTGAGAGATAAACACGGTCCGCTTATGTTTCACCAATCGGGCGGCTGCTGCGATGGTTCGTCACCGATGTGCTATCCGGACGGGGAACTGATTGTAGGTGATCAAGACGTCCTGCTCGGCCATATTGGCGAAACACCGTTCTATATGCACAAAAACCAGTTTGAGTATTGGAAGCATACACAGCTGATCATTGACGTCGTCAACGGTCGAGGCGGCATGTTTTCACTCGAAGGCGTCGAAGGCAAACGCTTTTTAACCAGGTCACGTGCGTTTTCAGCTGAGGAGAACAAGGAACTGCAAACAAAAGCGTAATCGCTCGTTGAGGTACAAAAAAGGGATTCCCGGTAAAATTCGGGAATCCCTTTTTGTCGTTGGTTAAATGAAACGTTTCCGTTGATCTGGCGAGGGCAGCATACAAGCATCGTCTTTCTTACCAAACCATTTATAGCGATTCTTTGCAATGTAATCATATACAGCGTCACGAATTTTACGTGGTACGAGTATAAATAGAAATAACAGATGCCATAATCCGTCTAGTTTTTTTGCTATACGGAGCGCTGCGGAAGACTTGGTGAACGCTTTACCGTTTTCAATTAAAACCAGACTGTCAACTTCGGATGGAATGGCATATTGCTTCGTTAGTTCCATGCCTTTTTCACTTTGTAAGGAAGTGAAGAGGAAATGGGCTGAAGGGTCTCGCTTTATAATGAATTGCACACTTGAGTCACAAAAATTACATTCGCCGTCAAAGAGAATAATTCTTTTCATAAAATAACCTCCTAGCATACCTGTCTTCTATAGTATAGCCTTTTGATGCATCTGCAAAACGTCAAGGATGTAACTGTTTACATTTAACTGAAAAATTAGTATAATGGTAGTTAGAATAAGTAGAATTGCTGTTAAACGTTTGGATATTTTCTATCGCATTTAGCCCCGGCAAAATGATGAAAGGATGATCTATATGGAACGTTTACCGATTGAGCAATCTGAAATGGAACTAAGGCGGGATAGGGACTTTATCGATAAGTTGAATATGATTGGTGAAGGCGGACCAATCTATGAATACCCCGAGGATATTGAGGGGAAACGAGAAGAATCACATGTCTTTCATGATGAAGAAAATATGCCGCGTGATTACCAATAATTAAACCCCATCAAGATGTGGGGTTTTTCTGTTTTTTAACTGCACTTCTAAGGGATAGATTTGAAAGTTTTGGGTGTCTGTTGTCCAGTTCGAATTATTAATTGTGAAGGTACGGGCAGAGTCTTTCTATTGGAAAGGCTCTTTGTTGTTGTCTAGAATTGTTTGTTACGGTCGGTTTGGTGTTGGATATGATCGGTCAGCAGAAGTATATGATCAGTCGACCCAGCCAGGTAGGATTGAGCTGAAGCCTTCTCCAACAAATAGTGCCTCATACCTGTCATCCTATCCTGACCAGGCGCTTGCGCTTTTGTTTTATTGTCAGAATGTGATTGACTGCTATGTCATATTTCATCATCCCACTTTATCTAGTGACTCGATTGTTTCGCTATTATAAGAGAATGCGCAATGCGAAAAATTGAGATTAAATCCCTCTTTATCGTTGTGTAAATTAAAATTTCTAATTTTCATGAGCGCCCGTAGAGTCTATCGCCCGTTTGTCCTTCTTCTTTTCACATGTAATAGGAGGAGGAGGTGAGAATATGATGCAACATGGAAATATGATGCACCACGGAAATATGATGCCACAAGGTAATTGGCAACAGGGTAATTGTCATGGTAATCAGGTACAGCCGGTTGTTTGCCCGACGCAATATCGTTGTCACGACCAATTTGTGCCACGGGAGGTTCCTTTTATTCATCCGATCGTCAATGTGAACCGGGTGAATACTGTTGAAATTCCACGTCACTATTTCACAGAAACGACACGGAATGTTATGGGTGAAACACTTCAGGCACAGCCTGGATTTGGCCCCGGAATGGGTGGTTACGGACCACAACAAGGTGGCTTTGGTGGCCCAGGTCGTCGACAGTGGAGGTAAGGATAGGTTATGGTAGAGTAGAGCTACCATAATTTTATGCAGAAGGTGAATTTGTTGAGAGCTTTTAAATTTGTCATTCCTATAATGTTGCTTGTTGGGGGATTTGGCTGGATGAAATTGAGTAAGGATTTCCAGGACGTACCCGAACTATCACGCTTTTTCATTATAATTGGTGCAATGCTTGTAAGCGGGGTAATTTCTTATTTCCTGTTCCCGAAAGATGAAGGCGAAAAATCCTGACAAGAGATCGATAGCAAATTTGCTATCGATCTTTTTTTGTTTGTGTTTACGTTAATACTCTTATCAATATATATATATAGGTTAACCAATAAAATATTTAGGTTGACGTATAATATGTTATCTATTATTCTGTTAAAGATAACATAAACGCTAGGGGTGTATTATGACAACAGCTACAGTGAAGACGAAAAGTAAAAGTATCATGAGTCCGTTAACGCTTGTCTACAGTGGGATGTTCGCGGCGCTGATGATGATCGGGGCAAATATTACAGCGTTTGTACCATTTCTAGTTATAGGTGGCATACCGATTACGTTGCAGACTTTTTTCGCAATTCTTGCAGGACTTATTCTTGGCAGTCGCAGGGGAGCGCTCGCAATGACGGTCTATATGTTTATCGGACTTGCGGGGGCACCTGTATTTGCAAAGTTTGGCGGCGGAGTTGGGTCAATTATCAGTCCAACATTTGGATTTGTTGTATCTTTCATTTTTGTAGCATTCATTGCAGGGAAAATCGTTGAAAAGAATGGAAAGATACATGGTTATATTATCGCTGCACTTGTTGGAATGGTTGTGAATTATGTATTCGGAACGAACTGGATGTATGTCGCATTTAAACTCTGGGCAGCTGCTCCTGATGTATTCTCCTATAAAGTGGCATGGGTATTGATGATGCCGCCGCTACCGAAAGATATCATTCTTGCCGTACTTGCCGGGATTTTCGGGCATCGTATGTATAAAGTGTTAAAAGTGAGGCGTTAAGTATGACTAACTATGATACTTTGGCGAAACGCGTACTTGAAGGGCACCAATTAACGGACAAGGAAGCCATTTCTGTTTTGGACAGTCCAGATGATGACTTGCTGCCGCTTCTTCACGCGGCTTATACAATTCGAAAACATTATTATGGAAATAAAGTAAAACTCAATATGATTATGAATACGAAATCGGGCTTATGCCCGGAAAACTGCGGCTATTGTGCGCAGTCTATTATTTCGAAAGCGCCGATTGAAAAGTATTCCATGATGAAAAAAGAGGAAATTGTAGCCGGCGCGACAAGAGCAGCCGAATTAAATGCGGGAACCTACTGTATTGTGGCGAGCGGGAGAGGTCCTGTAAACCGTGAACTTGAAATTGTCATCGATTCTGTGAAGGAAATCAAGTCAAAACATGAGCATATGACTGTTTGTGCATGCCTTGGACTTTTGAAGCCGGAACAGGCTTCCCGATTGAAAGAAGCTGGTGTAGACCGATATAATCACAATATTAATACGTCGGCAGAGCACCATGAAAGTATTACGACATCTCATACATATAATGACCGTGTAAACACAGTTAATATTGTGAAACAATCTGGCATTTCACCATGTTCAGGTGTCATCATTGGTATGCGGGAAACACAACAAGATGTCGTCTCAATGGCACGCAGTTTGTACGCGATGGATACAGATTCAATTCCTATAAATTTTTTACACGCAGTAGATGGGACCCCGCTTGGCGGCACGGATGAGTTGACACCGTTTTACTGCTTGAAAGTGTTGTGCTTGTTTAGATTCATTAATCCGTCAAAGGAAATTAGAATTTCCGGTGGACGTGAAGTGAACTTGCGCAGCCTCCAACCGTTCGGGTTATATCCGGCAAACTCAATTTTTATCGGGGATTATTTAACAACAAATGGTCAGGAGAGCGATAAGGATTTTCAAACACTAAAGGATATGGGGTTTGAAGTAGATTTGGAACCATTAGCCAAAGAACCAATTACAGTGTGAATTTAAAAATGGACTTCCCATTCAACGGGAAGTCCATTTTTATTCGGGAGGATTAAACGGTTGAAGAATATCCCGTTTGCCCTTCGTATGAAAAACAAGTACTTTATCAGTCGGATCGTACTTTTTACCGTAAAATGTTTCATCTTTATAAGTGTGGATTTCGTCGTAAGTCTGTGTCATTGCATTGTAGATTTCTTCTTCGCCTGAATCTGTTGGTGACCAGTATAAGATTTCAAGCACTGTGTTCTCACCTGTTGCAAGAGAACGACGATTATAACCGATACGCTGTGCATGGGAGAAGTTTTCGCGTGAGTAGAATTTAAGCCGTTTTGCAGTATCCGTGTCTTCATAATCGACGGGCTCTACTTCAAGGAGAATCGGTTTGTTTTTGGTCTTTAACATAGTCAACAGTTTACCGCCAAGTCCCATACCGCGTGATTGTGTTGATACAAACAAATAGTCGACGAAAATAAACTTTTCGAATTCGACATACATGAGTACGTGATGCGGTCCTTCATCTTTTTTATAGACGCTTTTCTTGTCAGTCAGTAATGCGTCCATATGTTCTTTTGACTTCATTTCTTCGACTGGAAAGTATTCGTTTAATTTCTCATACCAATTCAAAATGTATTGCCTCCACTGGTTTATTTACCCCGGAGTTTTTTGTTTTGGATCGTGAGACCAAGGAAAAAAGAAGGGCCGTAAAAAATCCTCTATATACCCTATGCCCTTAATTCAAAAAGGTAAACCTTCTTAATTTCAAATCAATAAAATGAAACTATTCCCCTGTTTAACCGTATACTTTACTATCAGCAAAAATCTTTGATAATGGAAAAGGGTGTATATATGTTTAACTTAATACTATTTTCAATTATTGTGGGCGTCATTTTCAGTTTAGTAATCGTCCCATTTATCTTGAGTACTCAAAAGAAACCGAGTGTGGATGAGGCAAAAGCGAATGTAAGAGTTCCTTTTAATAGAGGAGCGGCGATTGTCGTCGTGGCGATTCTGTCTGCTATTGTCGTGTTCGTGTTTTACTACACTACAAACATGGATCGTAATTGGACGTCTCTATGGATAGCATTTCTTATCGTTACTTTCCTTGGAGCAATCTCAGCGGGCGGGAAAGACCGCCAATTGAAACTCGTTCTATTTTTAGGTTCTCTCGCTTTTGGAGCATATATTCTCAGTGCGCCACTATTCAACGCCGATAAGAAATACAAAGCAGTTGAAATGGACCAGCAAGTGGAAATTAAAGCATTCGATGAAACAAAAACACCCGCAAGTGTTCCTCCGAAATTTGCCCGTAATAAGATGAAGAAAGCATTTGGGCAAGTGCCGAATACGAGTTACTATGAACTGGGCAGTCTGCAAATTCAAAAGGTCGATGGCAAGTTTGTCTATATTGCGCCCGTCGAGTTTTCAGGCTTCTTTAAATGGTGGAATGCGAAAACAACGCCAGGGTACTTTACGATGAGTGCGACAGATTCATCAGATAACCCGAAATTCGTGAAAGCTGAAATGGCGTATACACCTTCATCATTCTTCCATAAAGAAGTGGAACGTCATATACGAATGAAAATGCCGAACCTTATTTTTTACGGTGATGTACAACTTGAAATTGATGATGATGGAAAACCGCACTATATCCGCTCTTACGGGGAATTTATATCCGCACGTAATGGCTTTGATGTTAAAGGGATTGTGACGGTCGATCCTGCTAATGGCGATGTGAAGAAGTATTCGCTTGCAGATGTGCCCGATTTTATCGATGGAGCTGTTTCGCCTGAGGCGGTAAGCCTGCAAAACAGTTATTTCGGAAACTATGTCCATGGTTTTTGGAATTCAGTCGTTGGGAAAAAAGATGTCAAGCTGCCGTCTGATGAAGGAACAGAGGCGAATGTGAGTCCGATTTTCGACGAGAAGGGCCATATGTATTACTTTACAGACTTCACAAGTCCGAAAGAAGGCGTCGACTCGATGCTCGGCTATGCATTGACGGATGGTAAGACAGGTGAAGCAACGTATTATACAGGCAATCTGGAAGAGTCATATATGGATTCACAAGGAGCGCTTCAGATTATTGAAAAGAAATTCATTGAGAAGAAATGGTCTGGTGAAATGCCGGTCTTGTACAATTTTTACGGTGAAGCAAGTTGGTTGACGCCAGTGCTTGATTCGAATGGATTCTTGCAAAATTATTTCATCGTATCAGCTGCCAATCCGGAAATATCGGTCTTCGGCAACACGCCGAACGAGGCATTGAAATTATATAAGACAGCTCTCCAGCGCGGGAGCAGCAATGTAGGCGGCAGTTCGAGCGCGGAAGAAGCGAAAGCCGCGGTAACGGTTGTACGTGTATTTAAAGAGCGCGTTGGTGACTTTACGCTCGTTTCATTTTTAGCAGATGATGGACGTAACTTTATTGTTTCGTCGGAAACGGTGCCGCTCGCGATCTATATTCAAGAAGGCGATAAGCTTGCCGTTACGTATTTGGAGACAGGTGAATTATTCTTGCCTGTGAAAGAATTGACGAACGTCAGCATGGAATAATAAAAAATGGAGTGTCAGGAGAATTCGTCCTGCGCTCCATTTTTTGTTTAGTACGGTTAAAAGGTATTGCAACAAGCCGATACTGGCTGAGTCTGGTGCATATCGATTGCAGAACATACGGAATGTCATGTACAATCAAGTCAAAGATAGTCAAAGTCAACGGCTTATCCCCCGTATGAAAGAGGTGAGGGCATGAGAAACATTTCCGACATTATAGAAGGATATTTGAAATCCATAATCGAAGAGGAACAGTGTGGAATTATTGAAATCAAGCGCAATGAAGTTGCTGAAAAGTTCCAGTGCGTTCCTTCTCAAATCAACTACGTCATTAAAACCCGTTTCACAGCGGAGCGTGGTTATGCAGTTGAATCGAAGCGCGGGGGCGGCGGCTATATACGCATTTTCCGCGTGCAAGCAAATTCGCGTAAAGAATTGATTGAACATATTTTGGGCGGTATCCAATCGGGAGCTTCCTATACGATGGCCTTGGATGTCGTTTACAGACTGATTGAGGAAGAAGTCATATCGGAACGCGAATCAAAGCTCATTCTTGCTGCTGTCGATCGAACGACGATTCATCAGCCGCTTCCGGAACGTGATATTATACGTGCGCGCATTTTACAGGCGATGCTCTTGACGCTTATTTACGAACAGCTCAACTAATCGTCAATCTAACTATTATGAGGTGGCTTTCGATGATATGTGAAAATTGTAAAGAACGACCTGCTTCCATTACGATCACCCAAGAAAGTGTGGTCGGATCGATGGAAAGACACTTATGTGAAAAGTGCGCTTTCCAATCGCAGACATTCCAATTTGACCCCAACCAGGAACCCCTGTCGATTCAGCAGTTCCTATCCCACTGGTTCGGAGGTTCTGATCCTTTCTTGGCGCAACCACAAACGCGGGGAGAGTTGTTAGAAGGACCCGAATGTCCTTCTTGCGGTCTGACGTTCCCGAAATTTCTTGACATCGGAAAGTTTGGCTGTTCCGAATGCTACGACACATTCCGCGGGAACCTACCGCATGTATTTGGCAAGCTTCACAACGGTCACTCTACTCATACCGGAAAAATCCCGGTTTCTTTCAACGAATTATATGCAGTCAAAAAGAAAATTGAAGAAATCCGAGTGAAAATGAAAGAGGCTGTGGAAGCCGAGCATTTTGAAGAGGCGGCAGCTTTGCGTGATGAAGCGAATACACTAAAGCAACACCTTGCCCATGGAGGTGAAGAAAACGATGTCGATTGAAAAGTTCATGCGTAATGCGGTAACCCCTTGGATGACTGCTTATGGAGAGCATTCAGACATCGTGATGTCGACGCGAATTAGGCTTGCCCGCAACTTGACGGGGTATCGTTTTCCTATTGCATTTACTGAAAAAGAAGCGATGGCAGTTGACAGAGCGGTTACGGGTGTTTTGCTTGATTCTATGCAAAGCGGGTATTCCTACACCAAGATGTCCGATTTGCCCGCACTGGAGCGTCAAGTGCTTGTTGAAAAACATCTGATCAGCCCGCAGCTTGCGGCCCCTGATCGGCATGGTGCAGTCCTGCTATCGGAAAATGAAACTGTAAGTGTCATGGTGAACGAGGAAGACCATATTCGAATACAGTGTATTTACCCAGGGCTGCAGCTTATGGATGCCTATAAACAAGCTGATCAGGTTGATGACTATCTCGAAAAAGAACTACCTTATGCTTTCGATGAAGACTTCGGCTATTTGACAAGCTGTCCATCGAATACGGGAACCGGCATGCGCGCATCAGTGATGATGCATTTGCCCGCACTTACGATGACGAAGCAGATTGACCGTATTATCCCTGCCATCTCTCGGCTTGGAATAATCGTCCGTGGAAGTTACGGAGAGGGAAGCGAGGCGCCCGGTAATGTCTATCAAGTGTCGAATCAGACGACGCTCGGAAAAACAGAACAGGAAATTCTTGCGGATCTTGGAAATATTGCATCTCGGCTGATTGGGCATGAGCGGAAATCACGCGAGTTGTTGCTTACGAAGTCCCGAATTGCGCTTGAGAATAGGTTATTCCGTTCGCTGGGTACAATTAGCTATGCTCGGTTATTACCTTCAGGCGAGGCGGCACGTTGCCTCTCGGACGTCAGACTCGGTATAGACTTAGGCATTATCCAGGACGTTGATATGTCGATTTTGAACGAGTTGATGATTTTTATGCAGGCAGGATTCCTGCAACAATATGCAAGCACGGAATTATCTCAAGAAGAACGAGATATATTCAGGGCGAAACTATTTCGTGAACGGCTCACTGTAGAAAGAGCAGCTCCCTCAGCTGGAAGTAATCCAGAAGAGTGAGCAGGTATTTTGCATATTGCATTTCATTTAGGTATAGTTAAGTCAAAGATAGTCAAAGTCAATTTTTGCAATAAAGGAATTCCTGTATAGTTGGTTGAATACGTATAATAGGATGGCTATTTCTTGCACCTTTTTGAAATAGAAACTCAATTGAGTAATCTATGAGTTTTTAGGGAATTGATTTATATAGATAGAAGGAGAGGACTGAATATGATGTTTAATCGATTTACACAGCGAGCACAGAAAGTATTGCAACTTGCCCAAGAAGAGGCTATCCGTATGAAACACGAGTCTATTGGAACAGAACACATTTTGCTTGGGCTAATTCGTGAAGGTGGAGGCATTGCTGCAAAAGCGCTTGAAGCGATAGGTGTCAACTTTGAAACAATCGTACAAGGTGTAGAAAAACTTGTAGGGGCTGGAACAAAGGATGTCGGTCCAATCGTCCATTACACACCTCGAGCAAAAAAGGTCATTGAATTATCGGTGGATGAGTCACGCAAGCTTGGCCATTCTTATATCGGAACAGAACATATTTTGCTGGCACTTATCCGCGAAGGAGAAGGTGTGGCAGCACGTGTCTTGAATAATGCTGGTGTCAGCCTTAACAAAGCGCGTCAACAAGTACTTCAGCTTCTTGGAAGCAATGACAGTTCTGCAACCGGCCAAGGCATTTCAAATTCTGCAGCAACACCGACATTGGATAGCTTGGCACGTGATTTAACGGAAGTGGCACGTGAAGGTTTGCTTGATCCGGTTATCGGTCGGAGCAAGGAAATAACACGCGTCATCGAAGTGCTAGCGCGCCGTACAAAAAACAATCCAGTGCTAATCGGGGAACCGGGTGTTGGTAAGACGGCAATCGCGGAAGGACTCGCGCAGCAAGTCATCAACAACGAAGTGCCGGAAATTCTCCGTGACAAGCGTGTTATGACACTTGATATGGGAACGGTCGTTGCAGGTACGAAATACCGTGGTGAATTCGAAGACCGCATGAAAAAAGTGATGGAAGAGATTCGACAGGCGGGCAATATCATCCTGTTCATCGATGAACTGCATACGCTGATTGGGGCGGGCGGAGCTGAAGGTGCAATCGATGCATCTAATATCCTGAAGCCATCTCTGGCACGCGGTGAATTGCAATGTATCGGTGCAACGACGCTCGACGAATATCGTAAATATATCGAAAAAGATGCAGCACTTGAAAGACGTTTCCAACCGATTCAAGTCGACGAGCCGACTGTCGATGAAACGATTCAGATTCTCCATGGCCTACGCGATCGTTATGAAGCGCATCACCGTGTGAAAATCACTGACGAATCAATTGAAGCGGCTGCAAAAATGTCGGATCGCTATATTTCTGATAGATTCCTTCCTGACAAAGCGATTGACTTGATTGACGAAGCGGGTTCGAAAGT